>NZ_JBEXGU010000147.1:0-23828 GCF_040607515.1 Streptosporangium sp. NPDC005286
GGCATGCCGAACCACCCAGATCACGGAAGCCACCGCCTCCGGCACCGTCCCGTCCAGCGATGATCACCCGAGATACCGGTAAGCCGCCTATGAGGCCGTAGCCGGGGTTCCTTTCCGATCCCCCGCCATATCGGTGGATCTACCCCATCCGAGCGCGCGTGCCGTGCGCTAGGGTCGGGCTCGGTCCCGCTCCTTCGAGCCGCTGGATGGGTGCATGAGCTCCTTCGTTGTTGCCCTTGACGTCGGTGGAACGTCGATGAAGGGCGGCCTCGTCACCAGGTCCGGCGAGATCATCCACACCGACCGCCGTGCGACTCCACGGGATAGGGGCCCCGCCGCCGTCGTCGCGACGATCCGGTCGTTCATCGACGACCTCGCCACCGCGGGCGACGGCACCCCCACGGGCGTCGGGCTCGCCGTGCCCGGCCTGGTCACCGCCGATGTGGCCCTCTACTCCGCCAACATCGGCTGGAGGGACGTCCCCGCGACGGATTTCGTCCCGCTCGACGTCCCCGTCATGCTCGGCCACGACGTCCGCACCGGCGGCCTCGCGGAGAGTGTCCTGGGTGCCGGTCGCGAGCTCTCCGACTTCCTGTTCCTGCCCATCGGTACCGGCATCGCGGGCGCCGTGATCCTGCACGGCGAGCCGTACGGCGGGAGCGCCGGCTGGGGCGGCGAGATCGGCCACATCCCGGTCTTCCCGGAGGGCGAGCCGTGTGCCTGTGGCCAGATCGGCTGCCTGGAGACCTACGCCTCTGCCTCCGCCGTAGCCCGCCGCTACTCCGCTCGCGCCACCTCATCCGCAGCCCCCGCCTTGACTGACACCGTCCCCACCGCCTCGCCCACTGCCTCGTCGCCCGCCATTGCCGCTCACCTTGCCACTTCGCCCGCCCCAGCCTCGCCCGTCACCGTCCCCACCGCCTCGCCCGCTCCCGTCACCGCCGAGCAGGTCGCAGCCCTGACCGCCTCCGGAGATCCTCTCGCCATGGAGATCTGGGGCGAAGCGGTCGAGGCGCTCTCCCTGGCCCTGGCCACCTACACGCTCCTGCTGGACCCCTCGGCCATCGTCCTCGGCGGCGGCCTCGCCGAGGCGGGCCCCCTCCTCTCCGTCCCCCTGGCCGAGCGCCTTGGCAAACGCCTAGCCTTCCGCGACGCACCACCTCTGCGTCAGGCTGCCCTCGGCATGTCAGCCGGCATGCTCGGCGCAGCCCTCCTCGGCTGGCGCGCCGCCGGTTTCGCCGACGCGGGGGCCAACTGGTCTCCCGATGTGCTGAAATCCCCCCGGGTGGCGTAAGGTGTTGTCCCGTCTGTCCAACGGGATTACCCCGGGCGCTTAGCTCAGCGGTAGAGCGCTCGCCTTACAAGCGAGATGTCACTGGTTCGAACCCAGTAGTGCCCACCAGCCAAAACGCCCCGTATCCGATCTTCGGAACGGGGCGTGAGTGACTAACTTCCGAAGACGTCGTCCATGGCCTCGCTTCCCTGCATGAGCACCGGCCGGATCTGCTTCCTGTAGACGGTCTCGGTGACCACCGTGTTTCGATGGCCGACCAGCCGTGAGAGTCCTCGATGGGGACGTCGGAGTCGGCCAGCAGCGAGACGAAGCTGTGCCGCATTTCGCGAGGGGTCCAGTCAGTGCCACGGAGTCCTGCCTTTTCAATGATCTTCCGTACGTCGCGGCGCACGTTGCCCGCGCTCGCCCTGTTGGCCTGGTGAGGCAGGCCTGCGGAGAACGGCCCCGTGGAGCCGGCAGGAGCTTGCAGCGGAGTGATCCATCGGCCGCGGCCAACCCGCGGGGGCCGCGGACGGTGGGTTCTGCTCACCTCGGTTTGGGAACGGATCCGCACAGGTAGGTGGACTCCTCCAGCAGCTGCGGCGTCATCGTGATCCCGGTGAGGCGCTCGGCCAGGAGGAACGCCGGCCCTTCGTTGGGGTAGGTGTGTGGTGGGTAGACGGAGTCGATCCGCTTCATGGTCTCTGCGAGTTCGTCCGGCATCTCCTCTGAGTAGCCTTCATAGTGCGGGAAATCGAGCTGGATCTTTCCGTCTTTGATCCAGTGGGAGTAGCCGTCCTGGTTCAGGTACTCGAACCGGGTCTTTCCGTCTTCGATCCAGTGGAAGTAGTCCATGCACTTGATGTCGAGGTAGTAGTGGGAGACGAGGCGGGTGCCCGCCGACAGCGGCACGATGATCTCTTCGGTGACGCCGAGGCCGCCGAGGACCTCGACGATGAGTACCCAGTCGTCTACAGCCGTGACGCCGAAGAACATGCTCTTCCCGTCGTAGCTGGAGTAGGCGGTCTTCGTCAGCTCATCAAGCGTCATGCGAGAACAGTCTTCGACCTGGACGCCGAGCCGGGTCACCAATTCCTCAGGCGTCAGGCCGCGGACGTAGGTGAAGCAGTAGGCACCCCCCAGATCGGGGAGGTGCTCGGAGGGGAACCGGGAGTAGTCGTCAGGGGTCGCGATCATCCCCTCATGCTCGCAGCGCCCACCGACACAATGATCATTGTCAATTCTGAAGGAGCAGCCCTCTTCTCAACTGGGCTCTCCATGCCCATCGCGACCAGCGCCGTCAGGTTGGAAAGGGTTCAAGGTTCTCGGCCGCCATCCGCTGGAGGTGACAGATGACCGTGGCAGATGGACTCCACTCAGTGAGCGTTGCCGGCGTCGTTGTCGATGACCATGGCCGAGCCCTGCTCACCAAACGTGCCGACAATGGTCAATGGCAGGCCCCAGGGGGCGTGCTGGAACTCAGCGAGGCCATCACGGATGGGTTGCGTCGAGAAGTCCTTGAAGAGACGGGCCTGATCGTCGAGCCGGTTGCCCTCACTGGCGTCTACAAGAACATGTCACGGGGAATCGTCGCGTTGGTCTTTCGCTGCAAGACCACTGGGGGAAGCCTCACCACCAACGACGAGGTGACGGGGTTCCATTGGGCAACGCCCGCCGAGATACCCCAGATGGTTGCCGAGGCGTTCGCCGTTCGGGTACTCGATGCCCTGCACGACGGAGCGCCAGCTATCAGGCAGCACGACGGCGTACATCTGGTCTGAGCTGCTACGACTTCCATACGGTTTCAAGCCACCGCTGACGCGGTGGAGGTGCCGCCTCAGGCCGGAGGAGCGAGGGAAGCGGTACGGCGGAGAGAAGAAAGGGAGCTCTACGCCGGACGCTGACGATGAAGCAGGACGGGGTTCACAGCAGGGGAGCGGGGACACCCGCCAAGCGGAGGAAGAGCGCGGCGGAGACGACGAGGGGCGAGGGCGGATTGTTGGTCCCGAGACACCGCGGGGGGTCGAGGTGTTGGGGGAGGCACAGCGCAGCCTGGTAGCCATTCACGGCCCGCATGTTTTTGGGGACCTGCACGATGGGATGAAGCTGCATCTGGATCCGCGCGCTCGCTCGCCGGCGACTGCGGCTCTTCGGCCGGTCCGCCGTCGGCGGCGCGCTGTCCGCGCAGACACGTCGACGCGGCGCAGTGATGGCGGCTTGGCAAGCTTGGTGCCGAGAGGAGTCCTCTCCGAAGGGGCGAAGGGGAGGAACACGGCCATGCAGACGACGATGAGCCGAATCATGAAGCCTGGAGAGAGCACGGCAGGCGATGCACGCGAAGAGACGAGGGAAGGGGGCAGGGGAAAGAGGTGCGGGTCCGGGAGGGGCGCCGCAGTCATCTCCTCGTCGGTCACCACAAGGGATGCCGGGCCGGCTCCACCAGGTCAAGCCGTCATCCTGCGGGCAGGGCAACCAGCGGGCGAGGAAGGTCACCGGAACAGGTACACGCGAATGACGACGTGACCTGTCGTGTCCGGCCCGGTATGGCTACGCCTGCCCGGCAAGGAGATGACCACACCGCCCATGCTCAAGCGACGGCTGGCGTCAAACTAAGCAAATCCGCAGGGAAAGGCGTGGGCAGCAGGAGGGCGCGCCCGCCCCAGTGGATTCCCGACCGCAATGCTACGAACCGGGCCGGAAACCGAGTTCTCTCTGCTCAGAGCAGATCTGCCCCAGGCAGATCGTGTCGACGCCGATCCGGATCGCCTCACATGATGGACGCATGGGTGAAGAATCGAAACTTCCACTGTTCAACGCGCGGGTAAGACATCAGCTTTACGAGCGGCGTGTTCTCGTTCTCGACGGCCCTCTCGATGATGACAACGGGACGTTGCTCGCCACGCAATTGATAGCACTCGCCACGCAGGACGCGTCGACCGATATCGCATTGTGGATTCACTCCCCGGGCGGCTCGGTTCCATCGATGCTTGCGATCCGTGACATCATTCGACTCATTCCCTGTGACGTATCGACCCTCGTGTTGGGCATCGCCTACAGCGCCGGGCAATTCTTGCTGTCATCGGGTACCCGAGGGAAGCGCCGCGCTCTGCCGCACGCACGTGTCCTGATGCACCAAGGCTCGGCCGGAATCGGCGGCACCGCAGTCGACATCGAACTGCAGGCCGGCGACCTTCGGCATACTCGCGACACGGTGCTCGGTCTTATCGCCGAGGACACGGGCCAGCCCGTAGAGCGCATATTCGAGGATTCTCTGCATGATCGCTGGTACACAGCGCAAGAGGCACTGGACTACGGCTTCATAGACGCAATCGTCCAGAGCTTCAACGAAATCGCGCCACACAATCGCCCACGGCCCGGATTCGGCGTCACCGAAGGAGTCGGCCAGTGACCACGTACACGATCCCAAACGTCATCGCCCGGAATTCTCGTGGCGAGCGGATCATGGATGTCTACTCGCACCTGCTCACCGAGCGAATCGTCTATCTGGGAACCGCAATTGATGCGGGCGTCGCGAACGCGCTCGTCGCACAGCTTATTTTTCTGGAGTCAGACAACCCCGATGCCGACATACAGTTCTATATCAACTGTGAAGGCGGGGACCCGAGCGCGATGCTCGCGATATACGACACCATGCGCTATATCCGCCCGCGGGTTGAGACAACCTGCGTTGGACAGGCCATCGCGGTGGGTGCCGTCCTTCTCGCCGCGGGCGCCGAAGGAAAACGTGCCGCTCTCCCGCACGCACGAGTAATCCTGCACCAACCGGCTGCTCAGGGGCGCGGAACGATCCCCGATCTCATCTTGCAGGCCGACGAGGTCGTACGTGTCCGAGCAGACATCGAGCGCATACTGTCACGGCACACGGGCCAGACTATCGAGACCCTACGCGCCGACACCGATCACGATCGCGTGTTCACCGCGACCGCGGCCTTGGAGTACGGGCTCCTCGATGAGATCATCGAGGAGCATTCATAGGCTCGTGGATGATCCCGGCAGGCCACGCTACGCGGCCAGAGCATACGCCGCCGAGCAGGTAGCACCTCTCGACGTGCTGCTCTGAGCAGACCGCAAGCTCTCGGCAACGGCAAGGGTCAGATCGACCAGGGTGACATCCAGCGCGCCGGCGACCGCAGCGATCATTTCGCTCGATGGCTCTTTGAGGCCTCGTTCCATCTCGGAGAGATACTGCGGCGAGACGCCGGCGCGACGCGCCGTCTCGCTCAACTTCTCGCCCCGCTCGTGACGAAGACCTCTGAGACACTCACCGAGCGCGTGCCGCCACAGCGGCTCGCGAGCCGGAGACGGCTTAGGATCGGTCCGATCGATCGCCGGACGTAGCGGCGGGACAGAGGAGGCCATGCCTCACCATAGATCGACGGCGCGTTCGAGTTCTGCCGGCTTCGCGCAGGGCAGAACCGTCCCCGCCCCCGGGACCGGTGAGGATCGCAACTCGAACTCTGATGTGCGAGCCGAACTGACATCGCCGGAGGGCGAGCAGCACGTCGTATGCGCGTCGTTATGCGTGGCGGGCATGGCAGCCGACCGGATGCCGTGCTCACAGAGCTTGTCGCGCTTACGGGGACGGCAGGCCCGGACCGCCCCGTTCTTCTCTCGCCGTGTGCACCGGTCCGAACGAGGGAGCGGTGAGCGTGGGTCACCTGTGGTCTCGTGGTGCGCTTGGGGCGGGCCCCGTCCGTCCCCCGGACCGCGAACCTGAGCACGCGGTCCGGGCTGTGCGCTATCGCGTCATGCGGAGGCTGTGCCGGACTGGCCTCCCTGGTCCAGCAGGGCGTTGATCATCTCCTGGAGTTCGGCGCGTCCAGTGGTGCCGAGCGCGCCGGACAGGGCCTGGGCGAGCTTGTCGAAGGGGTCGTCCATCGGCAGCTCTTTCACCTTCTCGGCCAGTTCCTCCACACTCCATAGCCCGTCCTTGTGGATGTGGCCGCCGAAGGACCAGCCTTGGTTGACCGCGACCGTACCGCCTCGCACCGACAGCACCTGGCCGGTGAGCGGGCAGGCTGAACTGGCCAGGTAGGCGGCGACAGGCGCGCTGGCGGCCGGGTGCAGGGGGTCGAACCGGGTCGCCGGCGGTTCCTGACTCATGCCGGGGACGCCGAGGGTGAGTCTGGTGCGGGCCATCGACGGCGAGATGCAGTTGACCCGCACGCCGTAGCGGCCCAGTTCGAGGGCGGCCACGGCGGTTAGCGCCGCTACCCCGGCGTTGCCCGCCGCGTAGGAGACCTGCGCGGGCAGTGGGTTGACCAGTCCGGAGCCGGAGGAGGTGTTGACGACGGCGCGGTCGGCGCGGGCCCCTGCCTGGAACCGGTCGCGCCAGTGGCGGGCCGCCCAGTGCGTCACCGCGAAAGTGCCCTTGAGCTTGACGGCCAGGACGTCATCGAAGTCCTCCTCCGACAGGTCGGTCAGGCCCATGTTCCGTTCGATGGTCGCGTTGTTGACCACTACGTGCAGGTCGCCGAAGGACTGCAGGGCCGTCTCCACCATGCGGCGGGCGCCGTCCCAGTCGGCGACGCTGTCGGTGTTGGCCATGGCCTGCCCGCCACACGCGGTGATCTCCTCGACGACGTCTGCCGCCACGCCGGCGTCGCCGCCCGTGCCGTCGATGGCGACGCCGGGGTCGTTGACGACGACCTTGGCGCCTTCGGCGGCGAAGAACAACGCCTCCTCCCGCCCGATGCCGCGCCCTGCTCCGGTGATGAGGACGACACGTCCGTCCAGGCTCCCCATGACGACCACCCTTCAATTACTACAGTCACTGTAGTAATACATTGTATGCACTACTGCAGGCTCTTAAGTAAAGTGGCTCACATGGTGGAGAAACTGGGACTACGGGAGCGCAAGAAGCAACGCACCCGGCAGGCATTGATCGACGCGGCGGTGCGCCTGTTCGAGGACAGGGGCTACGACCAGGTAACCGTGGCCGAGATCACCGACGCCGCGGAGGTGTCCCCCCGCACCTTCTTCCTTCATTTTCAGACCAAGGAGGACGTGCTCTTGGCCAACACCGACGTGCGCGTCGATCTGGCGCTGGAGGCGATCGCCGAGCGCCACGCCGGGGAGCGGCTGCCTGAAGTGCTGGTGAGGGCGATGGACCAGATGATCTTCAACGCCTGGGACCACGACCTGTCCAGCGGCCTCGCAGCGCTTCGGGCGCGGCTGGCGGCCTCGGAACCGGCGCTGCAGGCCCGGCTGCTGCAGCGGTACCTCACCGCTCAGGCCGAACTGGCCCAGGCGCTGCAGCGGGCCTTCCCCGACAGGCTCGACACGACCACCGCCCCCGCCCTGGTCGGCGCGATGGTGGGCGCGGTCAGCGCGTCCGCGGTCAGCGCGCTGCAGCGCGGCGACGGACCCGACGAGGTACGGAACGCCATGCGGCAGGCCATGGCCTTGGTGGCGCGATCAGTCGCCTGACCGATGATCGCGGTTGGCTCAGGCCCGCATCGCCTTGATGAACTTCAGCTGTTCCCCCACGCTCCAGCCGGCTCACGAGCCTGCGCACGCAGGTGGACGCGACGCCAATAACAAGTCAACCCTTGAGTTCCTCTGGGCTTCGGTGCCTCTAACCGCAGGACCTGGGCTTGCCTGTTGGTGCTCCGGCTTCTTGATGTGTTGATGGGACTTCGGAGAATCTGAAGGTCTATCGTCCTGGTCGTTCGTCTTGCTGTGAGGTGAAGGCGAGGTGGCAGGGGTTGGCGCTGGCGGTGGTGCGAGATCTTCGGGTGGCTTGGTCCAGGTGGCGATGGGCTGCCGGCAGCATCACCTGCATCTGTTCGGCAAAGGCGATACCGAGTACAGCGACAACGCCCGTGATGAGACGGCCCTTGAGCAGCAACTAATCGGTGGCGATAGCTGCGACCACCGGCAGGAAGGCGACAACCCACATCAGGATCACCCCATGACCATATGCGCATCCGGTGATCGACCGGCGAGTGCCGAACCCGGGGAGAGGAAGAGTTCCGCAGCGATCTCGGCGTTGGTCCTGCCGTACGCGAGTAGTGCCACGACCTCGTCCTCCCGCTCGGTGAGGACGACGTTCGGTGTCTGGTGCGGCAGGCCGTGGCGGCGCAGCAGCCGGACGGTGAGCTGCGGGCTGATCAGCATGTCGCCGTTCATCGCGGCCCTGATGGCCTCGATGAGCAGGGTGGGGCCGGAGCGTTTGAGGATGAACCCGGCGGCGCCGTGCCGCAGTGCCGCGTGGACGTACTCGTCCAGACCGAACGTCGTGACGATCACCACGTGGATGTCGGTGCCGGCGAGGGTGCGGGCCACCTCGATGCCGTCGGCTCCGGGCATCCGGATGTCGGCGAGCACGACATCAGGTTCGATCGCCTTGGCGGTGTCGATTGCGGTACGGCCGTCGGCGGCCTCGGCCACGACGGTCATGTCCGGCTGGGCGTCGAGAATCATGCGGAAGGCACTTCGGATGCCTTCCTGGTCGTCGGCGATGAGGATGCGGGTGGACACTCCGGCGAGTGTGCCAGCAACAGATACACGGTCAGCGACCACCCATCGCGTACCGCCCTCGTGACCAGTTCGCCGCCCTGCGCCCGGACAAGCTCGGTCAGACCAGGCAGGCCGGACCCGCTACGCCGGCCGTCTCGCACTCGTGTCACGCCGTCGTTGGTCATCGTGATCTCCAGGCGGCCGGGTCCGGCGCTGACGTCCAGGTCAACGCGGCCGGCCTGGGGAGCGTGCCGTCTGGTCGCCTTTCATAGCTGAGTGACCAACTGGGTGACAACGACCACGGACGGGGCCGGACAACGGTGGACGGCTGTGGACCGTACGACCAGTTCAGGACCGTTATCGTCTCTGGTTGGGCGCCTGTGACGAAGCTGCGCCGCATCTCGCGAGGGGTCCAGTCGGTGCCACGGAGTCCTGCCTTCTCGATGATCTTTCGTACGTCGCGGCGCACGTTGCTTGCGCTCATCGGGGTGCCCTTCGACGTACAGAAGACGAGGCCCGCTTCTGTCCCTGCCTCCTCCTGTTCCTCCGGGGCGCCCGCAGTGCGTCGACGCATCGCCGGGGGAGTTTGAGGGAACGGCGCGACTTGACGGTCTTGGTGTCGCCCTTCTGCCGCACGGATCGCCACACGTAGATCGCGAACTGTTCGTTTTCCCAGCCGGTCTCGGTGACCGGTGACCACACGTTGCGGCTTTCGTCGTAGGCGATCACGTGCGACCAGAGAAGCGCACGCAGCCCCTCGGCACGGGCACCGATCAGCAGCGAGAGCACCACGTGCCCGCATGCGCGGGTTGGCCTGCTCCGCCAGGACGATGACGGAGCCGGCCTGCGCGAGCGTGAGCGCTTTGGAGGTACGGCCGTCGCCCCCCTCCGGGATCTCACAGAGATCGTTCACCTTGTCGCGGCGCATGGCGCTCTGCACCGACCGGTTGAGGATGCCGTGGATCAGCTTGAGCGACCCGGTGCTCAGCTCGTCCGCCTTGCCCGTCAGCCACCGGTCAACGTCCTCCACCGACAGGTCACGCAGCTTGCGCGCACCCACCGCGCGGGGATCACATGCTTGTCGGCGAACGTCGTGTACATCTTCACCGTGGTCGCGTGCTGCAGCCAGTACTTCACAGCGTCGGCCACTGTGTAGTGGGCCGGGGCGATGGCCAGGCCGTCGTGGTAGTCGCGGTGATCTCTTTGAGCTTGTCCTTGGCTTCGGTCGAGGATCGCCCCCAGCGCCCCGCGCACCATGTGGACGCCCTCTGTCAGGAGGACCTTCAGGCTGCGATCGCCCTCCCCCCGGACCCCGGCGACCCTGCTCCTCCGGGAGGCGATTCGTGAGCCTTCGCTTGTGGTTCACCTTTCGACCGTGGCCGATACATGTTGGCGTCATTTGATTTAAGGACCTTGATCAAGCATCGGTTCCGTGGTGCCGTGAAAGTGCGAGGCGTGCTCACATCGGCGCGGAGAACGCCGCCGACGCCCCACCACGCCGACGCGCCGTCAGGTCATGGAGCCAGTCCTTCGAGAAAGCGGAAGAATGCGAAAGCTGTCGTCATTCACGTCCACCGCGAGGGCATCGAAGTCAGCGACCGTGTCAGAGAGGAGCACATCCTCCCCTACGTTCTTCACGCGCAAGCGTTCCCGGCTCGGGATCGTGCTCAGCGCCACCGCTCTGGGGGTCGTGATCCCCGCGTCGGCGGCCTATGCCGCTCCGCCGCACAACCTGCCTCAGTCGGCCGGAGGGTACGAGGCTTCGTTCTCGCCGGCCTATGACTACGACGGCGACGGCTGCTACGCCACCCCCGCCATCGGGCCGGACGGGACCCTCGCTTCGGGGCTGAACCCGACCGGCGCGGTCAACGGCAACTGCCGTGACCAGTCGGACCTGGACAACTCGCAGACCTACGCCCGTTCCAAGTGCAACAGCGGCTGGTGCGCCGTCGTGTACGCCAGCTACTTCGAGAAGGACCAGGCTCTGCCCGGCATCAGCCTCGGCGGCCACCGTCACGACTGGGAGCACGTCATCTCCTGGGTCAACCAGGCGTCCAACCAGGTGGAGTACCTTTCGACCACGCAACACAGCAGCGTCGTGACCTATACGCGCTCGCAGGTGCGCTTCGACGGGTCGCACCCCAAGGTCGTCTATCACAAGGACGGGGCGTCTACGCACTTCTTCCGGCTCGCCAACGGCAATGACGAGCCGCCGGAGAACCACTACCACAACTGGCGCTATCCCCCGCTCGTGGACTGGAACGGCTGGCCCAGCACCTGGCTGCGCGACAGGCTGATGAACGCGGACTTCGGCGCCGCGACCATCAAGATCAATGACGGCAGGTTCGGGGACCTCCTCTCGCGCGCCAAGCCGAGTGGCATCCCCTTCGACCCCTGGGCCTGACGAGCCCGTCATCGCCCGCCGGCGGCCGGCCTCTCCTGTCGAGGCATCCGCGGCTCGGCTGCCTGATCGACCGACCCGGTGAACGCCACCGCCCGGCTGTGCCGGGCGGTGGCCCGTCAGGTCGCCTGTGGCCGCTCGCGGGCTTTCGCGTTGCTGCCGCGCCGTCTGGCCGCGTTTCGTACCTGAGTGGCCAACTGGGTGACAACGACCACGGACGGGGCCGGACAACGGTGGACGGCCGTGGACCGTACGCCCAGGTCAGGGCTGGTGTCGGCACTGGTCATGCCCCTGCTCGGATCGCCTTACAGGCGAGATGTCACTGGTTCGAACCCAGTAGTGGACTCCACAGAACCGGGGGTACATCAGAGTCTCCACCAAACTCGGGGCGATTCGCAGAATGACCTCTGTCCGTACCCGGGCAGGCTGTCGAACGTCGATCTGCGCGTAAGGGTGAACAGCCGCCGTGGATCGTGCCGGACGAGTTGTGGGAGCGGATCGAGCCACTGCTGCCGCAGCTGGGACGGCAGCGCCACCCTCTCGGGCGGTAAGCGGACGGCCCCGCCGGCGCACCCCGCACGGCTCCGGGCCTGGTACGCGTCGATGATTGAGCCAGGAGTTCTCGGTGGAGTCAGGGTATGAGCAGGACGCGGCCGAGCTGGGAGCGGCTCTCCATGATCCGGTGCGCTTCGGCCGCCTCGTCGAGCGGCAGCCGGGCGTGCAGCGCGGCCCGCAGTCTGCCCTCAACCGCGTGCCGCGCGACCTGGTCCATGTCCTCGCGTGCCTGCTGCGGCGCGGCCGCGCGCCAGGCGAGCAGCGAGAACCCGGCCGCCGATCTCATCGCGAACAGGCTGGTCAGCGGGATGTCGGTGGCCTCGCCGCTGGCCGCTCCGTAGACGACGGCTCGGCCGAACGGCGTCAGAAGGTCGAGGCTGCGCAGCAGGATGCGGCCGCCGACGGAGTCCAGGACGACGTCGACTCCTCCTGGCGCGGCCTCGCGTACCCGTTCTGGCCAGTCCTCCGCGGAGTAGTCGACGGCCACGTCGGCGCCGAGTGTGCGGGTGAAGTCCAGCTTGGCGGGGGAGCCGGCCGTGGCGATCACGGTGCCGGCGCCAGCGATCTTGGCGAGTTGCACGGCCAGATGGCCGATGCTTCCCGCGGCGGCGTGGATGAGCACGGTCTCGCCGGGCGACAGCCGGGCGGCGCGCAAGGCGCCCAGCGCCACGGGGGCGCCCATCGGCAGCATGCTCGCGGTGGCGTCGTCGATTCCCTCCGGCACGGGCGCGAGCCACCCGGCGTCGGCGAGGACGTGGTCGGCGAAGGCGTCCTCGGCCAGCGTGGCGACCCGCCGGCCGGTGAGGGCGGCGTCGACGCCCGGCCCCACCGCGTCGACCGTGCCGACCACGTCGCCGGTGAGCACGGCGGGCAGTTCGCGCCGGTAGATTCCGCCGGTGTCCGGCCCCTGACGGAACTTCACGTCGACGAAGTTGGCGCCGATCGCCTCGGCGCGGATGCGCACCTGGCCGGGGCCCGGGCTGGGGACCTCCGTCTCCTCCATGGTGAGCACCTCGGGGCCGCCGTAGGCGTGGTAACGGATTCGGCGCATATCGTCCTCCCGTATCGAGGGTAAAGTGGACCTGTGGTCAAGTTCGGTGCGAGCGTACTTGACCGGCGGTCCAGTTGTCCATGGGAAAGAGGAGCCGATGATCGAGGAGCGTCGCGAACGCGCTGACGCGGCACGCAACCGTCGCGCCATCCTGCGTGCCACCGAGGACCTTCTCGCCCGGCACCGGCCCGAGCAGATCTCCATGGAACAGGTCGCCGCCGCGGCCGGGGTCGGTAAGGGCACGGTGTTCCACCGTTTCGGCAGCCGGATGGGGCTGATGGTCGCGCTGATGCAGGAGCGGGCGTACGCCCTGGAGGAGGCCGTGGCGAGCGGACCTCCGCCACTGGGGCCCGGCGTCCCGCCCGAGGAGCGGCTGATGGCCTTTCTGGACGCGATCGTCGACGTCGTCGGCCGCAACAAGGGGCTCCTCGCGGCGCTCGGCCACGCCGCTACGGCGGCGCCCAGGCCGGAGTGGAAGGAGCACGGCGAGCACCGGGACGAAGACGGCGACCACCCCGTCTACCGGTTCTGGCACGGTCATACCAGTGCGCTGATCGCCGCGCGGCGCCCCGACCTGGACGGGGAGTTGCTGGCTCACATCCTGCTGGGCAGCCTCCAGAGCGAGCCGGTTCTGCGGCTGCTGGAGCGCGGAGAGACGATGCGGCTGGCCGCGTCGCTGCGCGTCATGGCCTCTGGGATGCTCGCGGCCCCCGCCCCCGCCCTCGCCTGAGGCCGAACCGGTCGAGAAGCCGGGTGCTCACCGGCGTCGGCCAGCGGGTCGCCTACGGTCTTGTCATCGCAGGCCGGGTGCGAGTCACCATCATCGCCGTCGGTGTCGCTCGCGCTCCGTCTCGCCGGTGGCCGCGAAGCGACCCACTTGGTACAAGGACGACGGACCAGTTCGGCTAACAGGCCTTCGGATTGCGGAGCAATGGACGGGACGTCTGCGGGAAGGCCCGGGAGGGTATGCGGAGAGCGCGAGTTCTGGGTGACCATCTGGGTGACAACGACCACGGACGGGACCGGGCAACGGTGGCCGGTCGTGGACCGTACGCCCTGGTCGGGACTCCGTCCGGATCGCCTCGCAGGGGCATCTGTTCGTGCTGCGCACCGATCATCCGGCGGCGGCTCAACCGCCGGCGAGGACTCGTTCCAGGTCTTGTTCAAGGACGGTGTCCAGCGGGATCCAAGCCTGCGACAAGTGATGATCGGTAACTTGCCCGGAATGAGAAAGCGATCTTCTGCCCTCGCCGTGTTGGCCACGGCCGCCCTGCTCGCTGCTCCCACCGCCGCCCTGGCCGCGGCGAACTCGCCGGCGGCGGCTCCGGCGGCCGCGTCGGCTTCCGGGACCAAGACGCTCTTCTTCCGGGGGATGAACCTGAAGATTCCCGCCGCCTGGAAGGTGTATGACTACACGGACCGGGTCCTGGTGGCGACCGGTAGCTGCAAGATTCCCGAGCCCTTCGCCCCGAACTGCCGGGGGTTCTGGCTGTACGGCCCGAAGGTGATCGCCTACGGCGCCGAGGGCCGCCGTTACACCGGCGAGAAGCCGTTCGTCCCGGCCAGTGGGGCGCCGGCGGGCTGCCCCTTCGAGTACGGAAGCATCCAGGTGATCGGCAAGGCCACCTCGACGGGGCTGCGCCAGGTCGGGCGCGGGCACAAGGCGAAGTACACCGCCTGGGCCGGCCGGTGCGTGAAGCAGAATAGCGGCCGGCAGACGGAGAGTTTCACCCAGCGTGAGTGGTTCCTGCCCGAGTCGAAGATCGTCGTAGTGGACGTATGGGGCGACCAGAAGCTGCCGGGCCTGCTGAAGAACGCCACTTGGAGCTGACCTGAGAACGGGAGCGGGCTGGACCTCCTGCTCCCCGCCGGGCCCGCTCTCCCACTCCCCGTTGAGGGCACGTTTCACCCAGTCCAGAGACCCGGTGCGGAGCGCCTCGTCCGCCAGGAGCTTGGCGAAGGCCGTGGTGAGCGTGGCCAGGGAGTTCTCGATCTGCGGCTGCACGTTCTGCTGACCCTGCTCGCGGTCTTGTCGGCGTCCCGCGCGCAGATCGCCTCCAGGCCGGCCTCCTCCTCGTACTCGGCGACCGCACCGCTGATCAGCGGAGAGGCGATGATCAAGGGGATAATCGTGGTCATCGCCCTAATCGTCCTCGCGCTGGGCATGGTGGTCATCTGGAAGAAGATCGGAAAAGACGACACCCGCGGCCATGACCGGTGAGGCGGTATGACCAGGTGCGAACACCCCGTGGCTCAAGGTCGTTCAGGCTGCTCTTGTTGAGGTGACCCCTTCGGGGCGTTCGGCGAACTTGCCGTTGACGAACGTCGCTCCGGCACGGACCGGGGCGCCGAGGCGGGGGCGTTCACCGCGCGCCGGCGGGCCTGGGCTGACTCGATCAGTGGCGATGCCGATAGCGATGGCGAGGAGAAATCGGCGCATGGTTCTCCTGGGGGCGAGGACGGGGGCCCACAGGGGAGGTTGACCGCCGCCTCCGGGGCGACCACTCACGCTAGATCAGCCCCTGTGGGTGCGCGACAGGATGAGAAGGCTCACGGAACGGAACGACTCGCTGCAGGGCCCGTCACGCGACCCTCCTAGTCCCGAGGGCGGCCGTCGTGGGAAATCACCAGCACCTGCTCCGGATTGGCATAGGTGTTCGCGTACCTCAAGAGTGAATCCAGAGCACCCGCACCGGAGTTTTCGGTTTCGGATGGGATGGGAAGCGGGATTTCCTCCTGGTAACGATGGAAAAGATCCTGGTCACCCAGATTCTGGAGGGCATAGTTCCTCCAGCCGGGAACGGGATCATCTGCCCTGGCTTGCAATCCCATGACTGAATACCCCAGCGGAGCAAAGACGCGGTGCAATCCCGCGACAGTGGCGCCGGTACCGAATCCGCACACCAAATAGCGAATCTCTGGCCAATTCGCACGGACTTCCCGCAAAAGCTGCGATCCCCATAGCTCCACGCACCTCACCAAAGCCGCGTTGGTGAACTGCCTCGGCCAGAACCAGCCCTCCTGCTCGCGCTGAAGGCAAAGCTCGTGCGCCTCCTTGAGGCTCATGATCGTCTGCGCCTCGCCGCGGAATCCGCGCCTCATGAGATGATCGTGACCGGAGGCATCCGTGATGGCGACGGTCGGCAGTCCTCTTTTTCTCCCGAGCAGATCCAGGGCAAGCGCGGTTGACGAACCGGAGATCTCAACGAATCCTCGGACATCTTTCGGAACCTCTTCAAGGAAGAGCTCGTACGTCAGGTATTTGAGGCTTCCCGATTCGCACATGCCACCCCAGAGCACGGCCGGACCGTTCTCGTCAGGTCGGGTGAGGGCGAAAGCTGCATTCATGGCGTTCATGCGGGGACGACCGAGCCTCGGACATAATGGTGGTCAAAGAAATCCACGTACAGGTACTCGGGGTAGGACACCATCTGATCCCGCCCCAGGAGGATGGCACGCATGATCTCGCTCACCATCATCCCGGCTGCGGTGGTGGCTCCGATCACACACGTGGGAGCGTGACCGCGCCCGGCGAAGCAGGCATCCCAATGCTTCTGTACGACATAGTCGCCGAGCCTGGGGATGATCTTGGGTAAATCGATGCGCCCATCCGGAAGCATGTAGAGATCCTGGTAAAGAGGTGCTTCGGGCTGGAAAACATGCAAAGCGGCCCCGAAGCCCAGCATCAAGCCGGTCATGATGACGACCTGCTGCTCCCTGCATGCTTGATGCAGCCATTCTTTCGCCCTGAGGCCGGCGATATCGATGACTTCCACGACGTAATCCACCGGTTTTCCGTCGAACCCCGAAAGCAAGGAGTCGATATTGCTTTCCGTCACGCCCTCCGCCGCTTTGCGGATTCGCAGCTCCGGGTTGATGTCCTGGCACATTCTCCCAACGACCTCGATCTTTGGCTGACCGACGGTGCTGTCAAAGCTGCCGACCTGGCGATTGGAATTGTGCACCTCGTAAACGTCGAAATCTGCGAGTGTCATCCAACCGAAGCCGAGGCGGGCCAGATCCACCGCGCATTGCCCACCGGCACCGCCCACTCCGGCCACGAGAACATGGGTGTCCGCGACCCTCTTCATCGATTCTTCGTCCAGAATACCCAGGTTACGCTGAAACCTGGGATTGACCTCGGAGCCTTCCACTGGAAACCTCATTTCATTTCTGCATGCAAACGTAATAATTCTCGCCGAAATAGTCGTCGCCATCCGCGACCAGGGGGCGTGAGAAACCCAGGCGTCGCAGGGTGTCCACCAGCTCGTCCACCTCGAAGAATGTCACCATCTCATTGGGGTCGGTGGTCAGTTTCTGAGCGCAGGTCGAATGATGGGCCAGCGCGGCCTGGAGATCCTCGGTGAAACGCCCTTCCGCCTGCCACTCCGCGATGGAGTGTCGAAGCACCTTCTGCAGGTCGGGCCGGCGTTTCGGACCGGTGGCGATCATCACGCCCCCCGGCTTCAAGTGGGAGAAAACCTCGTGCAGCGCCGATTCGACGTCTTGGACGTAGAAAAGGACGTTGTTGAGCAGGACCGCGTCCGCGTCAGAGACAACCCGGGTGGGAAAGCGCTCCACGCTTCCCTCCATGACCGTCCATCGGTCGCGAGCCTCGCCCGACGCGGCCGCCTTCTTGTCATGAGCCCGTTGAAGCATGGCAGAGTTATTGTCGAAGCCGATGACCCGGTGACCGCGGTCAATCAGTGCCTGGCTGACCAGGCCGGTTCCACACCCGGCGTCGGTCACGATCCGACGGCCCTCCGTGTCGCGAAGGATCTTGCTGAGCATCCGCTGATAGCAGTTCAGCTCGGGAATCATTTGGTCATAACTCTTGGCGAACTCGGTCCAGATGTTCTCGTTCATACCGCTTTCAATTCCCTCGAGTCTTTGTTCATGGGCAACGGAGAGGATTCCACCCGCGGCGAAACAAAACAGTTAACGCGGAGATCGGAACCAACGCTTAAGTGATTTCGGCATACCGGCCGGCAGGAGGATCGTCTGCGGGCATGCGGGGGCGTAGCTTCATGATCGCATGCGGCATCAGTGACAGGGTCTGCGCCCGGCTGCTGTAGGTCAGAAAAAGGGTGTCGTCACGGTGGGCGGGGGGAAACGAGCCGGAATAGCAGAGCACCGTGTTCGCGAAACCGTAGGCGTCCACGAGACTTTGCCTGACCGCGTTCTTCGAGAACACGATTCCGGTGTCCCAGTCGCTTCTGAACAGGTCCAAGGTGAGTATCTTCGCCAGCGGAAGCAGGAGGCCGGGGATTTCCCTTCCCCGCCAGCTCGGATGCACCCAGTGTCCGCCATAGTGCGCCACCCTGCCGGATATGATGGGTGTCTCCGCCGGCAGAACGAGGTCCAGCGACTGTTCCATCCCGGGGGGTGGCGGATCGAACCACAGCCGCATGGAGCTTATGTGACGGCTGAAGTCCGCCGTGTATATCATTCGTACGGCGATGCACGCGACCGTCGATCCGCCGCGGTCCCTGATATCCAACCAGTAGCTGTTCTGGGCGGAGACGGGACTGTGCGCCGGGTCAAAAGTCGGGTTGATGCCGTCGGCGTGAACCGCGGTCCGCATGTGGCGGACCCAACTTGAAATATCCGTATGGTATTCCAGAGTCAGGCCCCGTCGATTCAGCCAGCCTTCGGACTCGTTCAGGAACTCGTTCAATGTGGCGGCGACGGCAGCCGAACTGCGACCTATCTCAAGAACCTGACCCACCAAGATTCCAACCTCCGACCGGGGTATGGCCCGACGGACTGCTTTCGCTGGGCAGGTCAACGTTCCATGTGCTCCCGCCGGGCTTCGTGACCTGGCGGGGACGGTGAGGTTTCCTTGCCGGGGTCACGTACCACGGCAGGAGCGTCATGAACTTCCTGCGGGCTTCGGCCTGCTCCATGGCCGAAGCCCGCGGTGCGCATGTCATCGAATGTCGGGAGACATTGTGAAGGCGCCTGTCCGGCACCGCATGGTCTTCCGTCATGGAGCTCGCTGAAACACATTCTTGTCCACGCGACGGATCCTGGATTCCCCCTGATTCGCTTGGTGGTGATCGTTTCCAGGGCCTGTCTGGTTCTTCGTGCAGGAAAGCCGTCATCGTTCTCTTTCTTGCAATAGTTGATTTACCTGCCGGGGTAGCCTGATCTGCATTGGAATTTCGATCGGCTTTGCCGTGGCGTAAAACCGGTCACTCCGCGGCAAAATTATCTAGCCCTGGTTGAGGAATACTTGGAGCCTTCTTGGAGAGCTCTGTATGCCCTGGTCATAGGGGGACAGGCGAGGCGGAGCCACGGGGCGGGGTGGGGGTTGTTAGACGTGGCTCCCCCTCATACCGTGGAGATCTGATGGTTTATCCGTACCGGTCGATCTGGCGAAATCCGATCACCTCGGTCCGCACCGCGATCGTGTTCGCCGGATACACCGACTACGTACCGGGACTGCGTTCTCCCTGTTCAACGGCCTGTTTGTGAGAGGTTTGGAGCTGGGTGTGGCAACGATGATCGTGTACGAGACGCACTCGATCACGACCGACAACGAGGCCGGAATCGCGACCGGCTGGTTACCGGGAGAGCTGTCGTCGCGAGGCCGTGAGCTGGCTCGGGAGCTTGGTGAACGCCGCCGCCATGATGGCCTGGCCGCGGTGTTCACCTCTGATCTTCGTCGTGCCGTGCAGACCGCGGAGCTCGCTTTCGCGGGCATCGACATTCCGATCTATCAGGATGAACGGCTGCGCGAATGCAACTACGGCGAGTGGAACGGAATGCCCGTGGCGCGGCTGGCCGTCGAAAGATCCCGGCATATCGACGTGCCGTGGCCGGGCGGGCAGAGCTACCGGCAGGTCGTCGAGCACACCCGTGATTTCCTGACGGATCTTGCCGGGCTATGGGACGGCAGGAGGGTGCTGGTGATCGCACACTCGGCCAACCGGTGGGCGCTGGACCATCTGCTCGGCGGGCGGGCACTGGAGGATCTGGTGGACGAGGAGTTCGCCTGGCGGGAGGGCTGGGTCTACGAGTTGCCCGAGAGATGGTGAGGCGAAGCCACTTCGATGATCTTTCGCGTGTTGCTCGGCACCCTCCGGAGACACGCCGAGGGGGTCACTGGTGCCCCTCCTGCGGGGTGTCATCCCAGGCCGGGATGTTGAGTATCGCGTCCATGCGCCGTAACTCGTCGCGGTGCAGCGCGCTCAGGCGGGTCAGGACCTGTTCACCCTCCGGTGTCAGCGACACCCGCACCGCCCTGCCGTCACTCGGGTGCGCGCTCCGCTCCACGAGTCCCTGTGTCTGTGCCCGATTGACCAGTTCGACCACGCTGTGGTGGCGTAGCTGGAGAGAGTCGGCGAGCTCTCGCACGGTCGCCCACCCGCGGCCGGGAAACCCCTTCAGCGCCAGCATCAGCTGGTACTGCTGCGGGGTGAGGCCGTTCCTCCGTGCTGTCTCCTCGCTGAAACGTAGATAGCGGCGGATCTCAAAACGGAACCGAGCCAACACCTCGAAATCCCGCTTCGTCAGGGGTTCGAGTCCCGCCCCGTCGTCCTCGGCCGCCGCCGCGTCATGACGCGGTGGCTTCTCGGTCTCACGATCCGCCATGTCACAAATATATCGTGATACGACATGTTTGTGTCGCGGCCGTACGTCCGGGTCGCCCTCCTGGAACGTACCTCGTGGCGATCGTCGGCCTGTCGCGGGCAAGTCGCCGAGTTCCATGTGCGGGCGCGGTGATGCAGGTGATGCAGGCGTGATCCCGGTGAGAGGAAGGCTGGATCTGCTCGGCGAAAAGGTGCATATCAGATACTTTGTATCGCGCTACGATAGAAAGGTCCGAACAGGGAGGTAGTGAGGCCGCGCCTGACGGACAGGCACCTCTGGGAGGTGTGTCGTGCCCAGTGATCGTGAACGCGAGGCGGCCCACGAGATCCAGCGCCGGTTACCGGTCGAGGGCCCGGGCTTCGGGGGGCCCTTTGCCGCCGACGCACGGCACCCGCACCGCGCGCCGTCCGGCCTGATCCGGGGGAGTCGCCCGATATCGCCCGTACTCGGGGTGACGCTCCAGATGATCCCGCCCGGTGATGAGATCGCCGATCGGCGCGGCACCGGGTGCGGCGGCGAGTGTCACCGTCCGCCGCGAGCGGGACCCGCGAATCGGTCATCGATCCAAGAGGTCTTTGGAACGGCGGGACCCAGGGGAGACGTAGGAGGATAAAATGATCACTACCGTCATCTATGTGCTGATCGCGATCATGGTGCTGGGTGCGATATGGCTGAAGGCCGGTGTGCGGATCGTCAAACAGTTCGAGCGGGGCGTCGTCTTCCGGTTCGGACAGGTCCGCCCCGAGCTCCGCGCTCCCGGACTTGCCCTGATAATGCCGGTCGCCGACCGTCTGCAGAAGGTCAACATGCAGGTCGTCACCATGCCGGTGCCCGCCCAGGACGCCATCACCCGGGACAACGTGACGGTTCACGTGGACGCCGTCATCTACTTCCGGGTCGTCGACCCGGTGCGCGTGGTGGTCGGTGTCCAGGACTACGAATCGGCCATTCGCCAGGTCGCGCTGGCCTCGCTGCGGTCGATCATCGGCAAGAGCGAGCTGGACGACCTGCTGTCCAATCGGGAGCGGCTCAACCAGGGCCTGGAGCTGATGATCGACAGCCCGGCTGTGGGCTGGGGCGTGCACATCGACCGCGTCGAGATCAAGGACGTGGTGCTCCCCGAGTCGATGAAGCGGTCCATGTCGCGGCAGGCCGAAGCGGAACGTGAGCGGCGCTCCCGCATCATCACCGCCGAGGGCGAGCTGCAGGCCTCGAAGAAGCTGGCCCAAGCCGCCGAGACGATGGCCCTGCACCCCGCCGCACTGCAGCTACGCCTACTCCAGACCGTCGTCGAAGTCGCCGCCGAGAAGAACTCCACCCTGGTGTTGCCCTTCCCGGTCGAACTGCTTCGCTTCCTGGAACGGGCAACACCTCCCGAGTCCGGCCAGGCCGCCGCGCACTCCAGCCCGGCGCTGTCCGGGGGCTTGTCGGCGCCGGTCGACCAGCACCTTCCAGGCACCCGCATCCCCAACCAGGTCGCCCCCAACGCCGCGGAAACCGGCCGGTAGGCCGTACCCGACTTCGCCACCGGGCGCCGCCCCCGAAGCGCCGGTCATCGGGGGCCGGCGGCCGAGATTCATGACAGGCCGAGAGTGAAGAGGGCTCGCGGTCGTCAGTTCCGGTCGAGGTGGACGGCTTGGGCGATGTAGTCGCGCAGGGCCGTTTCGTTCATCCCGTCCAGCGTCTTGATCTTGACGTGCCGGGTCTTCTTGCCGACTCCCTCCAGCAGCCCGTGGGCGTCCTCGAACTCCGCGCCCCGCTCGAAGGCGAAGGTGAGGTGGGTCTTGCTCTGGCTGATGACCGCGAGGTTCCTCGTCGCGCGCCAGGCGGGGGAGCCGTGGGTGAGGCACTCGACGGCGTCCGGGGCGCAGTCGGCCA
The DNA here is from genome assembly GCF_040607515.1 of Streptosporangium sp. NPDC005286. NCBI lineage: Bacteria > Bacillati > Actinomycetota > Actinomycetes > Streptosporangiales > Streptosporangiaceae > Streptosporangium > Streptosporangium sp. NPDC005286. The sequence goes on from NZ_JBEXGU010000147.1 coordinate 22,237, forward strand.
TCAGCTTCCGCAGGGCCGCGACGATCTCCTGATACTTCGGCTGAAGTTTGGTCTCGACGTAGGCGTCGACCTCGGTGCTGCTCATGATCTGCGTCTCCCTTACTGCGCGGTCGAGAAGTTCATGTGGGCGGTCTCCCGGAGGTGGCCGGCGAACCGGTCGCTGACGGCGAACCCGGGCTCGGTGAAGAAGCGCCGGGAGATGGCCAGGTCTTTCACGGGGAGGTCGATGAACGGCATCGAAGTCCCCGTTCTCGATTTCGGTACTGGACCGTACAGTACTGATGGGAGACTGGACTGTCCAGTACTAATCTGGACGCATGGAAGGCCGCCTCCACCGGGAGCGCGGCGACGATCCGTGCTCACGCCTGATGGTGATCACTGATCGCGACCCCGCGGATGGATGCCTGCAGTTCGGCCTCCTCCTCGTCGCCGAGCGCCGCCATGGCCGAGGGAAAGGTCGCCGACAGATCCACCATGATGTCGAGGACCACCTCATCCAGGAGCTCGTCGAGGGCCGACGGTCCCACCTTGGATCGCGCGCCGGCCAGTCGCGGCCCGTTGACCATGGCCCGGGCGACCTGGCCTAGTTCCTCGGGAGTAAGGATCACCTGCGGGTCCCAGGGGCGGCTCTGGTCGAAACGTTGCTCGTCGAACTCCTCGATCTTCAGCTTGACGGTCGGCCTGTGGTCGGGAGGCAGGGGGGCATCGGGCCGCAGCACGATCCCCTCGGCCAGGTTGTCCGGCACGCTGGGCAGGCCGAGTGCCTGCGGCACCCGGCTGGGGAACCGGACCGGCAGAGCATCGAGCTCCGACCGGGTCCCTCTGCCGAGAATCGGCACAACGTCGAGCTCGGCGTCGGCGGCGATCGAGGCGACGTCCGCGTACGGCAGGAAGACGCCGGGATCTCCGGGATCCCGGTGGCGCAGCACGTCGAAAAGGGCAAAGCGGATTTCCGGGCTGTACCAGACCCCCGTTTGAACCGGAGTGATGCCCGGCATCGGCGAGACGTCGGGGTGGGGGTAGTGGCCTCCGTACAGCTCGCCGTAGACGCGTACGGCCGCGCCGCCCCGAGCCAGGGCGGCCTTCGCGGCCTTTTCGAGGTGACCGCGCAGAAGTTGCCAGCCGAAGAACGGCTCGTCGTCGCGCAGCCATGCCTTGCGCTTGCCCACGAGCGTGTTCCGGCCGTCGTGGGCGATCACCATTTGAGCTCCGTGCACCTTCTCGGTCGCCACCCAGGGGCCGCCGGCAACCGCTCCGCCGGACCGCTCGGTCGTAGGGATCTTGGGGTAGGCCAGGTGTCGCATTGGAGCAGTATGACCAGGACGAGCTCAGCGGGCACGCCGATATACCGGGGATCGCGGCCGACCTCTGAGGGTGTCTGGAAGGCCCGGCCTGGGAGAAAACTGATTTCTCGCCCGTGCCGATTTCAGTATGCTCGCCACGAATCACACGCTGCCGCGACATCGCGGTGTGTGCCTTGACGAGTGAGGGGAGTCGGCCGTGCGTCACAGCACCGCTGTTGTCATTCCCCGGTCACGGTATGAGGTGATCCTGGTGTCTTCGTTGGTGCCCGGTGCCGGCCGCGCGGCCGG
>NZ_JBEXGU010000148.1:0-23657 GCF_040607515.1 Streptosporangium sp. NPDC005286
TCTACACCACTCCAAAACCACTCTTTCCCAACACCACGCTCTTCCGACCTCGGAGCTGCGGCCGTACCGGGAGTGCCTCCTGTCGCCAGGAGGCACGGGTCCGGTTACGAACAGGCGGCGGCGAGCTTGGTGGTCGCCTCCTGGATCTTCGTCCCGAGCGTCCCGAGGGTCGAGGCCGAGGCGGCCGGGTCGTTCGGGTCGATCTTGATCGCCCCGAACGAGGTGGAGAGGTCGGTGAGCGCGGTGGCCACATCGCCGTCGGCCGTGCCGGCCAGAGCCTTGAGGTCGGCGGCGAGCTTGGCGGTGGCGTCGTTGAACTTGCTGAGGTCACCGGCGCTCGCCGTGGCGGAGGTGCTGTAGTCCGTGAAGATCTTCGTCCAGGCGGCCTCGGTGCAGATCGCGTCGTTGCCGGACGAGCCGCCGCAGGCGGCGGTCATCGATATGAGAGCGGCTCCCGCGGCGGCGACGGCGATACGGCGGGAGGAAAAGGCGCGGAACATTTTTACCTTTCATTGCATTTCGTGACAGGTAGGACGGTAAGCCCAGGGACTTGCGCGTCACTTTCACGGCACTTACAGAAGTGACTCAAGTGACCTGGTGTGATTTCGTCCTCGCGGTGGGTAAGAGCGGGGTATGGCTGAGGTGATCGTCGAATCCGGTTCCGGTCAGCGCTCGCTCAAGCGGGTCATCGGGCGCAGGGTCCTGCTTCTGTTCGTGGTGGGCGACATCCTTGGCGCGGGGATCTACGCGCTGGTCGGGAAGGTCGCGGGCTATGTCGGGGGAGCCCTGTGGCTGCCCTTCCTCGTCGCTTTCCTGCTGGCGGCGCTGACGGCGACCGCCTACGCCGAACTCGTCGGTAAATATCCGCAGGCCGCGGGTGCTGCGCTTTATGTGAATAAAGCGTTCAATATCCCCTTTGTTACTTTTATTGTGGCATTCGCGGTGATGATGAGCGGGATCACCTCGGCGAGTGCCGCCGCACGGGCCTTTGGTGGCAACTACCTCGCGGAGTTCGTCACGCTGCCGGTCGTCGTCGGCGCGTTCATCTTCCTCGGCCTGGTCACCCTGGTGAACTTCGCCGGCATCTCCGAGTCCATCAAGGTCAACGTGGTGCTGACGATCATCGAGGCGTTCGGCCTGCTGGTCATCATCGCGATCGGGATCTACGCCCTGCTGTCCGGTGACGGCGAGCCGTCCCGGGCCCTGGAGTTCCACCCGGTCAACGGCGCCTTCCTCGGCGTTCTGGGAGGCACGGCACTCGCCTTCTACGCGCTGCTCGGTTTCGAGGACTCGGTCAACCTCGCCGAGGAGGCCAAGAACCCGCAGCGGGACTTTCCCCGGGCGCTCTTCGGCGGCCTGGCCGCCGCGGCGATCATCTACCTAGGGGTCGCGTTCACGGCGACCATGCTGGTCGACACCAGGACGTTGACCACCTCGTCCGGCCCGTTGCTCGAAGTGGTCAAGGTCGCCGGGCTGGCGTTCCCGCCCAAGTTGTTCGCTCTGATCGCGCTGCTCGCGGTGGGCAACACCGCGTTGATCAACATGCTCATGGCCTCGCGCCTGGTCTACGGCATGGCGCGGGAGGGGATCGTGCCGCGAATCTTCGCGTCGGTCCATTCGACGAGATCCACCCCGTGGGTGGCCATCGTCTTCACCGTGGGGGTCGCGGCGGTGCTGGTCGCCACCGGCGACGTGGGCAACCTGGCCGACACCACGGTGCTTCTACTGCTCTGCGTCTTCATGATCGTCAACGTGGCCGTGCTGGTCCTGCGCAGGGAGCGCGTGGACCACGAGCACTTCCGGGCGCCGAGCTGGATGCCTGCCCTGGGGGCGCTGGTCTGTCTCGTCCTGGCGCTGCCGGTCACCGGCAGGGGGGCGGACGTCTACATCCGAGCGGGGGTCCTGCTCGCGATCGGGATGATCCTCTGGTTCGTCAACCGGCTCTTCCTGTCAGAAGGGCAGAGCTCGTCCTGAGGGGGTGCGGAGGTCGAGGGGGGCAGGTTTCCGGGGCGGCCGAGGCTTTTGGAGGATTAAGACCTTTTTCATGTCGTACTCCCTCTTTGTTGGAGTTTGAGAGAGACTACGCCAGCTGACTGACTTTTTCGCGGATTTTTTCGCCGAGCGCGGACCGCTCGGGGGTGGAGGTATCGTCCCCGGGGTCCCGGCTGTGTCGTTGAGGGAATCAGTAGTGGCGTTTGAGGGGTTGGGGGCGCTATGTCCGCAGAGTACGGAGGGCATGTTTCCGGCAGGGACCCCGTCTGTTCCAAGCCGGAGACCTTGTGGCCGTGCGGGGAGGCTCAGCGGCGGAGCACGAAGGCCCTCTCGTCGTCGCCGATGCCGACCGAGCCCACCGCCCACAGCGTGCCGGTGCCCGGCACCCGGGCCAGACCGGTGTCGCCGACGTCGTCGGTCTCGTCGTACTGCTGAGTGGCGGTGTGGGCGCGGAACAGCGGACCGTACTCGGGTGACCAGGCGGTGCCGTCGAAGTGCAGGATGAGCACCTGCCCCGGGTGGTCGGCGTCGACGCCGCTGATCCACAGGTCGCCGGGTCTGAGTTCCTTATGTCACCACCGGTCGGCCGTGCCCGCCAGGATTGGAACCGCCTGTTCGGGGGCACCTGGCACATAGTCAGGAGGGGATACCGATGTTGAGGGGCGAAGACGGTGCGGGATTCCGGATCCGAACCGACAGGCACCGTCACTTCACAACCCTGTACGCGGCGGGGGCGCTGGACTACGGATCCTCACCCCTGTTGAGGGAGCAGGCCGACGTCGCCCTGCGGGCGACCGATCACCCGCGCCTGGTGATCGACCTCACCGAGGTCACCTTCTGTGACTCCACCGGGTACGGCGTGCTGATGTACGCCCTTACCCGCGTCCACCGTCTGACGGGCTCGCTCGTCCTCGTCGGCCTCTCCGCCGCGATGAGGAACCGGCTGAGCCGCCTCGGAGTGGCAGAGCTGTTCGACACCCGCCGTACGGTTGAGGAGGCGATGAAGGTGTTCCCCGGAACGACGTGAACGACCGGTGAGGCCGGCGTGCTCCGTGGCCCACCGGGGTGGTTCACACCGTATGAGACAGTTGTGTTGCTTGGGACAAGGTAGGTCAGAAGGTTGGTCATGTTCGTGGGAAATGAGGCGGAGCCTGCTTTCACCGCCACCTCGGGGTTGCACGGCACCGCGCTCGTCGTGCGGGCGAGTGGGGAGCTTGATCACTACCACACGTCGGCGCTGCGGGAGGAGATGGGAAGGGCGTGGAGTGCCCTGCCCTCGCAGCTTCTCATCCTCGACCTGTCGGCCCTGACCTTCTGTGACTCCTCGGGGATCGGCGAGTTGCTCCAGGTTCGCCACCACGGCCTGAGCGAGGGAGTGCGGGTCATCCTCACCGGAGTTCAGGGCAACCTCGCCCGTCGGCTCAACCTGGCCGGCCTGACCCAGGTGTTCGAGATGTTTCCTTCCGTGGCCGAGGCGCTGGAAGCGGCCTGAGGCGAGGTTCCGCACGACGCGCGACCGCCGTGCGAGATCAAACGGTGCCCGCGCCGACAAAGGTCTCGAAGAGCCGCTCGCGATCGATCGCGGTCGTGATGAACGTCTGGCTGCCGACGGCCGGCCGCGCGCCCCACGCGCCGCCCTCCTCCCGGACCATCTCGACCTCCGCCCAGCCGGCGATGGCATGGTCGATGGCCACGCAGGCCGCGGTGGGGTCGTGCAGCAGCTTTCCCCCCGGCTTCTTGCGCAGGTAGTGCTCCATGCCCGAGAACACCAGGGCAAGCCCGGCCGCGCGGTCCCGGTACGGCCGCAGCCGCTCGTGGAACTCCCGGTCGTAGCGAACTCCGTGGGTGACGTTCTTGGACACCAGTTCGCGCCGGGCGATCCGGTCACCGGACGACAGCGCGAGCCGGGCCGCCCCGGGGGCGCCGTTGAAGTTGAACGTCGGGCACGTGGTACGGCCGTCGAACTTCGGCAGCCGGTGCTCGGGCGGCACGATGTTGTCACCGGCGAACCCGCCCTGGGCCACCCACCGGCTCAGTCTTGCCCCCGCATGCTCGTCGAGGAAGCGCCGGAGGTTGTGCAGTGGGCCGCCGGTGAGAAGCGTGGCCTGGGGATGGCGCTCCAGGGTCCGGGCGATCAGGGCGCCGGGCGGGGCGTCCGGCAGGGCAGGGGCAGGAGCGCCGAGCCAGCGGTGATGGAAGGCGGACACATGGTCCTTGCCGGTGCCTGGATCACTGGCGCCCACCGGGACGTCGTCTCGGCCGACCAGTCTGAGCACGTGCCGGACCAGCCCGACCTGGGCCGCTGACCCGGGGGTGACGGTGACGGCGCGCAGCCGTACCGCCGGATGGGTCGCGACCAGGCACAGGGTCAGCACATCGTCGGGATCCTGGGTCTCCAGATCGAGCAGTAGATCCAGCATCGCGTCTCGTGACCTTCCTCGCGCCGTGGTGAAGAGCATTAAATGTTCGTTGATCGTACGGAGTCAGTGCAGAACGAAGCCAGCCATTTATCGCGTTCGCGCTTCAGAACATTCGGAGTTCTTGGCGCGTCCAACCGGTCGGCGACTCACCGCGACGGAGTGATCGAAATGGGCGCGTTAACAGCGAGAGACCCACAGCGAAGCGGATCCGGCACTTGGCATGTTGGCCGAACAGGCGTACAAGGCGTTGAGCAGCGCCGAGCGGGAGCTGGTGCCAGATGTCTTCCTGCGGCTGGTGGTCATCGGCGAGGACAACGTGGAGGCCGCCCGTCCGGCATCGACGGCCGACCTGCTGGAGGAGCGGCCAGAGCCAGAGCGAGCCGCGGTCCAACGCATCCTGGAGACGTTCTCCTACCTGATCTCCACCCGAGAAGAGGAGATCAGCCTGTTGCGTCCGGCGGTGTTACGCGCCTGGCCGCGGCTGCGCCGATGGGTGGATGCCGATCGGGACGGACTGGCGATCCTGGACGGGCTGACCACCGCGGCCCGACATTGGGAAGAGCACGAACGCAAAGACGGGGACCTGCTTCGAGGCAATCGCCTGGAGACCGTCCAGCGATGGACGGCCACCGGTCGTCGCCAGCTGACGCTGACCCGGCTGGAACGCACTTTCCTTGAGACCAGTACTCGCGCCGTGACCCGTGGCGTCAGGCAACGCCGCCTGGCTGTGATCAGCCTGGTGATTCTGCTGATCGGGGCATTGGCGGGAGCTGGTGCCGCTGGCAACGCGGCCAACAACGCCGACGTTCAGCGGTCGATAGCCGAGGGGGAGCGGACCAAGGCGGAGAAGCAGGCCAAGGCGACTCTGTCTCGCCAACTTGCGCTGCAGAGCGCAGAAATCAGAACAGCCGATCCCAAAATAGCCCAATTGCTTGCTGTCACATCACGGCATTTTGCTCCCACCCCCGAAGCCCACCACATCATGCTCGACATTCTCGCCGACCCGGCACGAGAAGAACTGGTCGGCCACACCAATTCCGTGAACGCGGTGGCTTTCAGTCCCGATGGGACCGTTCTCGCCACGGCGGGTGACGATGGGACCGTCCGGCTGTGGGACGTGGCAACGCCCGCCGACCCGTTCTCCTCGCTGTGTGCCATCGCCGGGCGATCCCTCACTTCCGAGGAATGGGCGCAATATCTTCCAGAGGTGTTGTATGAAAAGGTCTGTTAGCTCGAATGTCGCAGTGGTCGAAGCGTTCTGGAATGTTTCACCGCCGCCGTATGGGCGGGCGGTTGATGGTCGAACCGAGTCTGGACACCTGGCGTGGGACCGTGCTTCTCGAGCATCTGATCGGCAAGCTGGACTCCACCGATCCCTACGCCGATGTGGTGGCGCACACGCTGTGAACGCTGATCGTGCCGCGTCCCTCGGCACCGGACCCCTGAGCGGCCGATGCCCTCGGGGACGCGGTTGTCCGTACGCTGGACGAGGCCACCGTGTCGCCGCGGTCCCGGCAGGAGTCGGAGGCGATCATCTACGCTCCGAGTGTGATCCACCGAGGGGGAGAGGGGGCTTCCATGGCCGAGGAACCGTCGAGGCTGGCCGGCCTGCTGTACGAGATCGGGCTGCTCAAGCGCTACAGGCGCACGGGCTGGCTGGTCGCGGGAGTACGAGACCCGGAAAGCATTGCCGATCACTCCTTCCGGACAGCGATCATCGCAAGCGTGATCACCGCGTTGGAAGGCGGCAACCCCGAGCGTGCGGCCTTCATGAGCCTGTTCCACGACACGCAGGAGACGCGGGTCACCGACATTCCCTACCTCGCCAAGCCCTACCTGAAGGCGGCACAGAACGAGGATGTCACCGCCGACCAGGTGCGCGGTCTCCCCGAGCCCGTGGCGGAGATGGTGAGCGGCGCGGTCGGTGAGTACGAGGAGAAGACCAGCCTCGAAGCCGTCTGCGCCCGCGACGCGGACAAGCTGGAGTGCCTGATCCAGGCGATCGAGTACCGCGAGCAGGGGCATCAGAACGTGCAGCCGTGGATCGACAGCTCTCTCGCCGCGCTGAAGACGCCGTCCGCCAAACGCCTCGCGGACGAAGCACTCAGCACGGGGTCGCTGGAGTGGGTGACACGCGTGCTCAACGGGGAGCGGGACGGCTGACGCTCGCCGGCCGACCTCGGGCGGGGATCTTGAGGAAGAGCGAGGCGGGTGCGTCCTGCGGAGTACGGACCTTCCCCCGGCCTTCGGGCCGGGGGAAGGTCCGTGCGGGAGCGCCCGTCTGCCGGGGCGCGCGTCCTGCTCGAGACCGGCCTGCCGCCGCGGCTCCGTGCACCGGCTCGCTTGCCGGCCGGGCCGCCCGCCGTCGCCGCGTCCCGGGCATCTACTCGGAACTCGCGCTCGCCGGTCCGCCGGAACGGGTTCCGGTGCCGGACAGCCGGCGGTTGAAGGCACTTCCGATCAGGAGCGACGGCCGCGCCGCCGGTCAACTCCTCCCGACGAAGAAGGCGGGGGCTCGCCGGTGCCAGGGCATGACCTGTTCCAGCTGGGAGGCGATCTGGAACAGCAGGTCCTCGCGGCCGTACGGGGCGATGAGCTGGACGCCGATCGGCAACCCATTCTCGCTCTGGCAGAGTGGCAGGCTGATCGCCGGGTGGCCGGAGGCGTTGAAGACCATCGTGAATGGCCCGTAGTCGAACAGCGAGTCCAGCCACGTGGCGAAAGTGTAACCGGGGTCGTTGTAGCGCAGGGTGCCGTGGGGCGCGGGCAGGCGTCCCAGCGTCGGGGTGATCAGCAGGTCGTGCCCGGTGAGGAACATGGCCACCGATCGGGTCACTCGGTTCTGCGCGTCGAAGGCGTTCATCATGTCCATCGCCGTGTACGCGCCGGCCACTCGTATCAACTGCCGGGAGACCGCCTCCAAGTGGTCGAGGTCGGGTTGCCGGGGCGCTCGCAGCACCATCGAGGCGATCGCGACGCCTTCGGCCATCGCGCTCGCCAGCACATCGTCCCAGTCGAGCTCGGGACGGCCGAAAGTGACAGCATGGCCCAGCTGTTCCAGCATGTGCCCGACCTGGACGGCCGCCGCGGCCACCTCGCCGTCCACTTTCGCCCCCGACCAGGCCTCGGTGGTCAGCGCCACCCGCAGTGAGCCGGGGTCAACGCCCAACTCGCCGGCGTACCGGCCGCTCGGGGGAGGCGCGGTGTACTTGTCGCCGACGCCAGGTCCGTGTACGGCGTCAAGCAGGTGGGCGGCATCGCGGACGGTGCGGGTGAGCCCGAACTCGTACGCCATGCCGAGCATCGGCTCGCCCATGCCGGGACCGCACGGTACCCGGCCCCGGCTCGGCTTGAGCCCGACCAGCCCGCAGCAGGACGCGGGAACCCGGATGGACCCGGCGCCGTCGCTGGCATGCGCGAGCGGGACGGCACCGGCCGCGACCAGGGCTGCGGCGCCGCCACTCGATCCGCCGACGCCGCGATCACGATCCCAGGGGTTGCGGGTGGGCCCGTACCTGAGGGATTCGGTGGAGAAGCTGAGCACCATCTCCGGCACGGTGGTGAGGCCGAGCGTGACCAGCCCGGCGGCCCTGAAGCGGGTCATCAGGTCGGTGTCGCGCTGGGCGGGGATGCCCGGCAGTGCCCGGCTGCCGAGGAAGAACGGCACGCCCTCGGCCACCGGCCCGTGGTCTTTGATCAGGAACGGCACCCCGGCCAGGGGGCCGTCCACAACGTGGCCGAGCGCGGGATCGAACGGGGGTAGCGCCAGCCCGTTCAGCTCGGCGTCCGCGATCGCGATGGCCTCTCGGGCGACGGCTTCGACCTCTGTGGCGGTGACCTCGCCCGCCTTGATCAGGTCACGGAGGCCGATGGCGTCAAAGCTCGCGTATTCGTGAATTTGCATGATGAGTCCTTGGTTTCGCACATCGATGACTGGGGGTGGTCGGCGACCATCCCCTTGGCGGAATCGATGTGCTACTACGCTCGGAACATCAGGTTCATCGTGGCAGCCGCCGGCCCGGCGGTCGAACGAATTTACGGGCCCAGCAGGCCGACGGCGTTGCCGTCCGGTCGCCGTTCTCGGAAGTGCTGAGCCGGCCGAGGAGGTCAGGCGGCGACCTGTTCCCGGTGGAGCCGGGCGCTGCCGACGCGGCCCTCGCGCTCGCGGAGGATGGTGCGGAGCACCCGAAGGCCGTCGCGGACGGCGTGCAGGTTGCTGGCGCCGTGGATCCGGCTGCGCTCGTGGCTGGGGACCTCGCGGATGACGAGTCCGGCCTGGGCGGCGCGGATGTTCATCAGCGTCTCGATCTCGAAGCCGTCGCAGTCGAGGTCGAGCGCGTCGAGGTGGCGGGCCCAGAAGGCGTTGTAGCCGTAGCACAGGTCGGTGTAGCGGGTGCCGTACAGCCGGTTGGTCATCTTGGTCAGCACCGTGTTGCCGAGTGAACGGATCGGGCTGATGTCGTCGGATCCTCCGCCGGGGGCGCAGCGCGAGCCCTTGGCGAAGTCGGCGCCCTCGACCAGCGCGGTCACGAAGGCGTGGATCTCCTTGCCGTCGGTCGATCCGTCGGCGTCGATCATGACGATGATGTCACCGGTCGCGGCGGCGAAACCCTCGGTGAGAGCGTTGCCCTTGCCTTTTCCGGTCTGCCTGACGACGCGCAGTCCGGGCCGGAGGGCCTTGGCCACGGCCACCGTGTCGTCGATGGAGTTGCCGTCGACCAGGATCACCTCGTCGATCCAGGACGGCAGGGTCGCGAAGACGTGGGGGAGGTTCTCGGCCTCGTTCATAGCGGGAACGACCACACTGACACTGAAGGCGAAAGGGGCGCTGTTCATGCGCATAAGGTCTACCGAACCGCCTGCAGAACGCTTGAAAGCCCCTTGCAAGCCCGTCCGGGACGGAAGGCCGGTCGCCCCGACCTCCCCCTGAGGGTACGGGGAAGGTCTCTTTGCCGACGGTCAGAAAGGGAGCGTACGACCCGAGGGGCTGCGCAGGTCGAGCGGTACCGGCTTGCGGGGGGGACGGGGGCGTTGCACGACCAGGATCCTTTTCACGATGCCGCTCCATTCTGGGCTGGATCACCGGGTGTTACCCATGTCAGCCCCAAGAATCACCTATCTCCGTATCACATGAAGAACACTGGCCACACGCTCCGCGGCCGTGGCGACGTCCTCCGCGTGGCCGATGCGACCGGCCCAGGACAACCAGAACCACCACTCGCCGTCGTCCTCATGGGCGGCCAGCACGTCCTCGCTCCTGGCGGGGGCCATCGGGTTGATCACATGGAGCCTTGGATAAAGCCCCGCTGCCGACCTCAGGCGTACCTGGAAGGCGTGTGCCTCCAACTGGGCTGCCAACCGACGCAGGTGGTCGACGGCCTCGCCGCGTTCTGCCATCATCCGGATCACTCCTGGCGGACACTCGTGACTTGCCTCTTTGCAGAGTGCGGTTTCGTGGCACTTGAGGCAATCGGTCCTTCCGCAAACCCCCTCGGGATCAGTGGAATAGACCGGAAAGTCATGGATGTTCCGTGGAGAAACCGCGAATAAAGGGAATCCGGCGCACGGACGCGTTTACGCTGTGGTGCGCCCTTGTTAATGTTGTGTAAACAGCGACCGGGAGAGGGACGCCGTGGCCCGAGGTGAGCACTCGCCCGCATGTGCGCGACGCTGGCGCGAGCAGGCGGCGTCCAGGCAGTGGAACCACTGGCAGACCGCGCAGGCCATCCACGGCTGCTGCGGGGTGAGCCTGCTCAAGGCACACCGCCTGGCCAGGGGATGGTCGGCCAGGCAGTCCGTTCAGGAGCTGGAGGAGCTCTGTGAGCGCCAGAACCTGGGCGAGGCGCGGGCCAGCATCGACCTGCTCAACGCCTGGGAGAACAACCGGGCCAGACCGCGCCCGCAGACCATCGATCTGCTGGCCCGACTGTACCGCGCGAACGCCGTCAGGTTGGGCCTGGCCGGAGATTACTGCGAGGACGGCGGAGGCGCCAAGGTCGTGGTCGTCTCCGGCGGCGAGGGACGCTCGCCCTACCAGGCCGAGGAGCGGGAACGGTCCGAAGACGACATCGAGCGACGGGCGCTGTTCCACCACGCTCTGCTCGGCTCGCGGTCCGTGATGACGGGCCGGCTACTGGCCGAGGTGGAGCGGACCCGTCAGGACCTGGACCGTACGCTCGCCATCTCCACCGTCTCCGAGGAGCAGCTCGACCGGCTCGACGAGCAGGTGCTGCGTTACCGGCGCGAGTACATCAGCAGCGCGCCGGTGCCGATGCTCTACCGGCTCATGCTGGAGCTGTCGGACGTCAGGACGCTCTCCCTGACCCGTCAGCCCGCGATGGCCCAGCGCCGCCTGCTCAACGCCACGGTCATGCTGGCGCTGCTGTCGGCCGACGCGCTGATGAAGCTCGGCGACACCCGCCAGGCCCACGCCTGGTACGGCACCGCGCGCAACGCCTCCGACGACATGGGTGACGTGCGGCTGCGCGCCCTCGTCCGGGCACAGCAGGCGATGCTGCCGTACTACTACGGAGACCTGGCCGAGACCGTGCGGCTGGCGCGCGAGGCCAGGATGCTCGCGGGGAGCGCGCCCAGTTCCCCGGCGGCGCTCGGCGCGGCGGCCGAGGCGCGGGCACTGGCCCGGATGGGCGAGCACAAGGCGGCCAGGGTCGCGCTGGCCGAGGCGGAGCGGATCTTCGCCAGGATGCCTCCCGAGGGCCACGACCACCTGGCCTTCCGCTTCTCCGAGCGGCGGCTGCAGTTCTACCGGATCGGCACCCTGATCGAGCTGGGTGAGGATGTCGACTGGAAGCCGGGGCCCACCAGCCCTTCGGAACCGTACGCCATCGACCCGGTGCTGATCCTGCTCGACCAGGCGGCGCACCTGGTCCGCGACGGCAAGGTCGACGACGCCTGCCATCTGGCGGAGAAGGCACTGCTTCAGGTCCCGCAGGAGCACCGCACCTCCATCGTGCTCAACCGCGCGAGGGCGCTGTTGTCGGAGGTACCGCAGACCAGGCACAGGGCGGCGGCGGTGCGCCGCCTGAACGACCTGGTCACCGGCGCGGCTCCGGTCAGCTGATGGGGTCGCTCGCCGAGGAGGCCTTCACCGTCCTGCGGGAGGTCTGCGAGGATCTCGGCATCGATCACCGGGACGCGGAGTTGCTGCGGGTGCGCAGCAACGCCGTCTTCAAGCTGCGTAGCGAGATCGTGGTCAGAATCGCCACCGCGCCCAACGCGCTGACCCGGCTGCCGCTGGTCCTTGCGGTGGCCCGCTGGCTCGCCGAGCAGGGGTTCCCCGCGGTGCGCCCGGCCGATGAGATCTCCGAGCAGCCCGTGGTGCACGAGGGCAGGGTCGTCACGTTCTGGCACTACGTGCCGGCCAGCGGCCGCCCCACCACCACGGAGCTGGGTGAGATCCTGCGCAGCCTGCACCTGCTGCCGGTGCCGCCGATGGCTCTGCGGCGGTTCGTCGACCCGCTGTGCGAGGTGCGCCGCGCCGTGGACCGCTCCGAAGAGCTCACCCCCTGCCAGCGGGCCTGGCTGCGCGACCGCATCGCGGAGCTGACGGAGCGCTGGCTGGACCTCGGCGTGGACGACGAGCCCGTGCTGCTGCACGGTGACGCCTGGATCGACAACCTGCTGCGTTGCACGGACGGCCATGTGGTGCTCTGCGACTGGGACGGCGTCGCGGTCGGCCCCCGTGAGTGGGACCTGGTCCACACCTACCACGGCCAGCGGCGCTTCGGACTGACCGCCGCCGACGTGGACGCGTTCGCCGACGCGTACGGCAGCGATCTGCGTTCCTGGCCGGGATACTCCACCCTCATGGAGGTCAGGGACATCTACGCGGTGGGCATCCACATCCGCAACGCCGCCGCGGACCCCTTCTCCCGGCGCGAGTTGCCTCGCAGGCTCGATTCCCTCACCCGAGGTGAACAACATGCTCGCTGGTACATGGCGGAACCCGCTAGTGTCTCTCAATAAAGATCTTCAAGCGGGGACAGAGCATGCCAAAGGTCACGCTTCGTAATACTTTTCACGTCCGTAACACTCCGGAGACGCTCCGTGCCCACCTGAGTCAGCCGCAGAGCTACATAGGGCTCTCGCCCATGGTGGTCGCGGTCAAGGACATCGAGCAGGGGGAGGCCGAGACCCGCTACACCTCGGTGGAACGCTTCAAGTTCCTCGGCGTCGTCAAGTACGACAACATGATCAAGGTGACGTTGCGGAACACGCCGCGGACCGTCGAGGGCGAGGTCGACAGTCCCGGCGGGGTGCGTCTGGAGTACCGGTTCACTCTCAGCGAGAAGGACGGGGGAACCGAGGTTGAAGACATCCTTGTGGTGCACGCCTGGGTCAGGCCGATGCTGGGCTACGCCGCGAAGAAGGCTCGCGAGGTGCAGCTCGCCCGCGCCGGGATCCTGGCCGCCCGCCTGGGTGCCGCCTCCTAGGCCTCGGCGGCCGAAGCGGGACGCGTGAGAGCGCCCACGGTCACCGGGAAGGTGATGGCGATCCTCGGCGCGTTCCTGCCGGGAGACGTGAGGCTGACGCTCACCGAGATCTGCCGCCGGGCCGAGCTGCCTCCCGCCACCGGCCACCGGCTGGTCGGGGAGCTGGTGGCGGGCGGCTTCGTGGAGCGGCTCCCCGACGGCTCCTACCGGGTCGGGATGCTCCTGTGGCAGATCGGTGCCCAGGCGGCGGAACCGCGGGAGCTTCGTGAGCTCGCCCTGCCGTACATGGAGGACCTCTACGCCGCGACCCGCGAGAACGTGCAGCTCGCGGTGCTCCGCGGCGACCGGGCGCTGTACGTGGAGCGACTGCGCGGGCCCACCTCCGTGCCGATCGTCTCGCGGGTGGCCGGAGGGCTGCCGCTGCACGCGACCGGGGTCGGCAAGGTCCTGCTGGCCTTCGCGGACCCGGAGACGGTGGAGCGGGTGCTCGCCGGGGAGCTCACCCCGCACGCGCCCAACACGGTGGTGGACCCCACGCGGCTCCGTACCGAGCTGGAGGAGGTCCGCCGGACCGGGATCGCCTGCACGCAGGAGGAGATGTCGGTGGGCACCTGCTCGGTCGCGGTGCCGGTACGGGGGGCGGGCGGCCGGGTGGTGGCGGCGCTGTCACTGGTGGCCTGGCGGCACAACGCCGACCCGCGCCGGCTGGCATCCGCCGTACGGACCGCGGCCGGGGCGCTCTCCCGAGATCTCGCCGCCCTCCAGCGCTGAAAGATTTCCGCTGAACGGAAGAGTGACGCGTGCGGGGGTGGACGGTGCGGAATGCTCGACGCATGCGAACTCAGGTCGGGATCATCGGAGCGGGCCCCGCCGGGCTGCTCCTCTCCCATCTGCTCCACCTGCGGGGCATCGACTCGGTGGTCCTTGAGGCACGGAGCAGGCACTACATCGAGCAGCGGGTGCGGGCCGGGGTGCTGGAGCAGGGCACGGTGGACGTGCTCAACGAGGCGGGCGTCGGCGACCGGATGCGCGCCGAGGGGCTGCCGCACCACGGCATCGAGCTGCGGTACGGCGGGGCCGGGCACCGCATCCCCTTCGAGGAGCTCGTTCCCGGCCGGGCCATCACCGTCTACGGCCAGCAGGAGGTCGTCAAGGACCTCGTCGCCCGCAGACTGGCCGACGGAGGGAAGATTCTCTTCGACGTCCCGGACGTCGCCCTGCACTCGTTGGAGAGGAACCCCTACCTCACCTTCCAGGGGGAACGCCTCGACTGCGACGTCATCGCCGGGTGCGACGGCTTCCACGGCGTCTCGCGGCGGTCGATCCCCGAGGGCGTCCTGACGGTCTTCCAACGGGACTATCCCTTCGCCTGGCTCGGCATCCTCGCGCAGGTCCCTCCGTCGGCCAAGGAGCTGATCTACTCCCATACCGAGCGGGGCTTCGCGCTGCACAGCATGCGCTCTGAGGAGATCAGCCGCTTCTACCTCCAGGTTCCCCCGGACGCCTCGCTCGACGACTGGCCGGACGAGCGGATCTGGGCCGAGCTGCGGGCACGCCTGGAGACGGTCCCCGGGTTCACGCTGGCCGAGGGGCCGATCATCTCCAGGGACATGTCGGCGATGCGCTCGTTCGTCGCCGAGCCGATGCGCCACGGCAACCTCTACCTCGCCGGGGACGCCGCCCACATCGTGCCGCCCACCGGAGCCAAGGGGCTCAACCTGGCGGTCGCGGACGTCCGGCTGCTGACCGCGGCCCTGGCCGAGTTCTACGCGACGGGTTCCAGCGACCTACTGGACGCCTACTCCGGCAGCTGCCTGAAGCGGGTCTGGCGCGCCCAGCACTTCTCTTGGTGGATGACCACGCTGCTGCACACCTTCGACGCCGACGACCCCTACGGGCGGCGCCTGCAGACCGCACATCTCGACTACGTCACCTCCTCAGAGGCCGCCGCGACCACGCTCGCGGAGAACTACGTCGGCCTGCCCTTCGATTTCGGAGCCCGCCCGTGACCCGCACAGATCCGCACCCGCACCACCTCACCCCCGGCTATCTCAGCACCCTGCTCCGCGCCCCCTCGTACCCGCCGGTGCGACCCGCCCTCGATCCCGAGGCGGCGGAGCTGCTCGACCCGGTCTACGGCCACAGGCCGGTCGGGCCGCTGGACCACGACCTGACCAGGCAGCACGCGGGCGAGCCGATCGGCGAGCGCATCATCGTCACGGGCCGGGTCCTCGACAGCCGGGGCCGGGCGGTGCCGAACACGCTGCTGGAGGTCTGGCAGGCGAACGCCACCGGCAGGTACGCCCATCCGGTGGACCAGCACCCGGCCCCGCTCGACCCCAACTTCACCGGGTTCGGCCGCTGCCTGACCGACGCCGAGGGCCGCTACCGGTTCGTCACGATCAAGCCGGGGTCCTACCCCTGGCGTAACCACCCCAACGCCTGGCGTCCGGCGCACATCCACTTCTCGGTGTTCGGCACCGCCTTCACCCAGCGTCTGATCACCCAGATGTACTTCCCCGGCGATCCGCTGTTCGCCTACGACCCGATCTTCCAGTCGGTCCCGGAGCCCAAGGACCGCGAACGGCTCATCTCCGCCTTCGACCTGGATGTCACCGAGCCCGAGTGGGCGCTCGGCTACCGCTGGGACGTCGTGCTGGGCGCGACCCCGTTTGAGGAGGAGTGATGTCGCAGACCCCGTCGCAGACCGTGGGCCCGTTCTTCGGGTACGCGCTGCCGTACGCAGAGGGGCCCCTCGTCGTGCCGGAGGACCATCCGGACGCGATCGAGCTGCGTGGCCGGGTGCTGGACGGTGCGGGCGAGCCGGTGGCCGACGCGCTGCTGGAGATCTGCCAGCCGGGGCTGTTCGGTCGTTGCGAGACCGGGGCCGACGGCTCCTACCGCTTCCGCACGGCCAGGCCCGACGGCTACATCCCCCTGCTGATCTTCGCGCGCGGCCTGCTCAAGCCGGTCTGGACCCGGGTCTATCTCACCGCGGAGGCGCGGTTCCCCGCCGAGGTGGACCCGTCGCGCCGGAGCACGCTCGTCGCGACACCGGAGGGGGAGCGGTCCCACCGGTTCGACGTCCGCCTCCAGGGTGACGGCGAGACGGTGTTCTTCGCCTACTGAGCTCAGCGTTCGCCGGGGCGGACCAGCCCGTGCTCGTAGGCGTACCTGACCGCCTCGGCGCGGTCGCGCAGGGCGAGTTTGGCCAGCAGACGGTTGATGTGGGTGCCGACCGTGGACTCGGCGACGAAGAGGGTGGCGGCGATCTCCGAGTTGTTCAGGCCGCGGCCGATCAGGGTGAGGACCTCCCGCTCCCGCTGGGTGACGGTCGGTGGGAGGGGGGAGGTGCCCACGTAGCCCGCCATGACCCGGGCGGTGACGGCGGGGTCCAGGGCGCCCAGGCCACGCGCCGCCGTGCGGATCGCGGTGAACAGCTGCTCGGGCGGCGAGGTCTTGAGCAGGAAGCCGCTCACCCCCGTGCGCAGGGCCCCGTCGAGGTTCTCGTCGGTGTCGTACGTCGTCAGGATGAGGACCTTGGGCGGGTCCTGGTCGGCCAGGAGCTCGCGGGCCGCGGCGATGCCGGACATACGGGGCATCGAGATGTCGAGCAGCACCAGGTCGGGCCCGAGACGCCTGGCCGTCTCCACGGCCTCGCGCCCGTCCGCGGCCTCGCCGATCACCCGGATGTCCGGCTGGGTGCCGATGATGAGCCGGAGCCCGCGGCGGATCATGGCCTGGTCGTCGGCCAGTACGACGGTGATGGTCATTCGGCCCTCCTTCACGGTCTCCCGCTCAACCGGCGGGTTTCTCCCCGGTGGCCCGCACCGCCAGCGGGAACGAGGCACTGACGCCGTAACCGCCGTCCCGCAGTGGTCCGGTGGCGAGCCGCCCGTGGAAGAGCGCGACCCGCTCCCGCATGCCGATCAGGCCGTGCCCGGCGCCCTGGGGGCCGGTGTGGCCGTTTCTGGGGCCGTCGTCGACGACCTTCAGGCTGAGCGTACGCGGCAGGTGGGAGACGGTGACCGTGACGCGTGCCGGGCCCGCGTGCTTGAGCGTGTTGGTCAGCGCCTCCTGGATGATCCGGTAGGCCGACAGCTCCAGCCCGGCCGGGAGCGGCCGGGCCTCGCCCTGCACGATCAGCTCCACCTCCAGCCCGGCGGCGCGTACCTGCTCCACCAGGTCCTCCAGCCGGGCCAGGCTGGGCTGCGGGGCCAGCCCGTCCTCGCTGGAGTCGGTGCGCAGCAGGCCGAGCATGCGGCGGAGCTCCTCGACCGCCTCGCGACCGGCCTCCTCCACCACGGTCAGCGTCTCGCGCTCGGCCAACTGGTCGGGGCGGAGCATCAGCCTGGCCGCGCCGGCCTGCATGACCATGACGCTGACGCTGTGGGCGACCACGTCGTGCAGCTCGCGGGCGATCCGGGTGCGCTCCTCGGCCACGGCCTTGCGGGCGAGCAACTCGCCGCGTTCTCGCGCCTGGACCGCGACCTGCCGGTGCCGCCACACGGCGAAGCCCGTGCCGCCGGCGATCGAGGCCATCACCGCGGCCACCGCCATGTCCCCCGGGCCGAAGGGGTGGTCGACGGCCAGCATCATCGACCCGATGAAGAGTCCGGTGACCACGAGCCCGAGCACGGTCCTGGGGTCTCGTGGGGGAGCCTCGCTGACCAGGGTGAACAGCAGGATGAGCTGGGTGTAGAACTGCCAGGCGGCGGCGAGGTCGCCGAAGTACGCGAAGCTCACCGCGCTCGCCAGCGAGTAGACGGTCAGGACCGTGAACGGGGCACGGCGCCGTACGAGCACCAGGGCCGCCGTGGCCATCACCGCGACCAGCCACAACGGGGACTGCTCGTGGTCGAAGGCCGACGTGCGCTCGCTGAGCTCCTCGACGAGCCCGAACACGGCCATGACCGCCGCGATCAGCCAGTCGACGGCGGCGGGCGGGAAACGGCGGCTCATGACGCGGGGGGAGGGGGGTGCGGCATGACGTGAGGGTAAGGGGCGGGGAGGGAGGTTGACATCCATCTTCGGGGGGATTACGGATCAAGGCAGGCCTTGATGACGGTGAGGGGCACGGTACGTAGTTTCCGAGCCATGTTCACCCTTACCAATCCTGACGCGTTCCGTCGCGGGGCCGCAGGCGTCAGCCTGGTCCTCGCCCCCCTCTGCCTGCTGCTGGGCATGATCGTCGATCCCCTGGAGTTCGGAGTCGAGGACACCCTCGGCTATGCCGAAAACCCCGGGGCCACCGGGGTCAGTGCGACGCTCCTGCACTACGCCTGGGTGCTCTGGGTGCCCGGCGTGATCGGCATGGTTCACCTCGTCCGGCGCAGAGGGGTCGTCCTCGCCCATCTGGCCGGGGTGGTCACCGTGCTCGGCCTGATCAACTTCTCCTCGCTGATGGTCTCCGACTTCTTCGACATCGTGCTCTACCAGCAGCTCCCCGTGGAGACGGCGACGAAGATCCTGCAGGACGCCGCCCAGCCCGCGCTGATCGTCGCCTGGCAGATCCCGGGCATGGTCGGCTCCTTCCTCGGCCTGGTCCTGGTGGCCGTGGCGTACGCCCGCGCGGGGCGGGCCGGGTGGTGGTTCCCGGCCGGCGTGTTCGTCGGGCTGGTGGTCTGGCTGGTCGGCGCGCGGCTGTGGAACCCGCTGCTCGGCTACTCGGGCCCGCTTCTCCTGCTGGTCGTCTTCGGCGCCGTGGGCGTGGCGATGATCCGGATGAGCGACGAGGAGTGGAACCCGGCCCGCGCGCCGGTCGGTGCGTGACCGCTTCTCGACGGGCGGCGTGCCCGCGGGAAGCAGGCCTCACCCCGAGGGCGACCCTGATGAGGACCGCCCTACCATCACGGGTCTTCGCGCAGGTCAGGGAGATGGCGCGGGGACCGTCCCCGGGAGGACGGCACCACCTGGCCCCGAGATCCTTACGGGACCGTTCAGGGACGTCAGGGGGCTCTCTCCGATATTCCGGAATCTTGATCGCCGCCATCGTTGAGGCATGGGAAGTCAGGCGTTCACGGGATCTGCGATGGTCTTTGGCGGTTACGCGGCGATCGGCGCCGGGGCGGCCACGATGCTCGGGCTGCACGTGGTCACCGGTCTCGACCCGGTGCACACGGTGATCAGCGAGTACGCGTTCGAGGCGGACGGCTGGTTGCTTCCCCTGTCGCTCACGCTCTTCGCCGCCGCCGCGACGATCATCGGGGCCATGCTGGCCCGGCGGGGCGAGGACCGCGCGGCGGCCCTGCTGGTCGGAATCTGGGGCCTGTGCATGCTGCTGATCGGCGCCTTCCCCACCGACGAGCCGGGCGTGCCGCTGTCGATGTCCGGTGGCATCCACAGGTACGCGGCGTTCGTGGCCTTCCTGACGATGCCGGTCGCCGGACTGCTCCTGGCCAGGCGGCACGCGGCCGGTCCGTACGCCCGCACGATCCGGCTGCTCAGTCTGGCCTCCCTGGGCGTGCTGGTCCTGGTGGTCCTCCCGTACGTGGTGCGGATGGTCGGCGTGGACCTGGCGGGCGAGGACATTCCCGCCGGGGTGACGCAGCGGCTGGTGGTGGGCTTCGAGGTGGCGGTGCTGGCCATGCTGGGCCTGATGGCCGGAACCGGGTGCGGCCGTACCCGCCGCCCGCTCCCAGCGGCCGCTCGCGGCTGACACCCTCGCGATCCGGGGGAGGCCGGAGCGTGCGAAACACGGAGGGGTCCGGCTGCCGATCGACAGCCCTCGCCGCTACTTTTCCTGACTTTTCATTATTTGTCGTACGGCTGCCCTACGCTCCGGAAGCGTCGACCAACGGAGAGGGTGGAGCATGACCGCGCGGAGCACGTACCTGGAGCTGTCCGAGGACGGCGGGAGCTCGCACAAGTTCTACGAGGTGGTGCTCGACGGGACCCAGGTGACGATCAGGTACGGCCGCATCGGCGAGTCCGGTCAGTCCAAGGCCTCGGCCTTCGCCAGCGTGGCGAAGGCCGAGGCGGCCGCCGCAAAGAAGATCAACGAGAAGATCCGCAGGGGTTACGCCCCCGCCGTGCAGGGGGTGCGCCAGCGCCGCACGGTCACCAGGCGCAGCGTGGAGAGCGCCCGCTCCACCGCCACCCAGGCACCGGTGCTCTGGCGCTTTGCCAGCGGTGCGGCGGCGTTCGGCATCTTCGTCGACTCCGAGCGCTGCTGGGTCGGCAACCAGCGCGGTGACGTCTACACCGTCACCCACGGCGGCACCGTCACCGGCCGTTTCCGGCTCCCCGACGGGGTCAAGTGCATCGTCGGCGACGACTTCTGGATCTACGCGGGCGCCGACGACGGCAAGGTCTACGACCTCGGCGGCAAGGTCCCGAGGGTCGCGTACGAGATCGCCGAGGATGTCGACATCTACTGGCTGGACATCCACGACGGCGTGCTGGGCGTCTCCGACCGCGCTGGGCGGATCACCACGATCGACCACGAGGACGAGTTCCAGTGGGCGCGCAAGGGCAGGGGCGACTCGGCCTGGATGGTCCGCTGCGACGACGAGGCCGTCTACCACGGACACTCCACCGGGGTGGCCCGCTATGACGCCGCGGACGGGGCACCGGTGTGGGAGACGCCCATCAACGGCGCGGTGCTGTTCGGCTGGCAGGAGGCCGGTTCGGTCTACGCCGGCACCTCGCGCGGCGCCGTGCACCGGCTGCGCAAGTCGGACGGCGTCAGCCAGGCGGTCTACCGCTGCGATGCCACGGTCTTCTCCTGCGCCACCGCCCCCGAAGGCCGCTACGTCTTCGCCGGTGACAATCACTCCTCGATCTACTGCTTCGACCAGGGCGGCGAGCGCCTGTGGAAGCTGGCCACCGGTTGCGGCTCCGCCTTCTCCATGCAGTATCTCGACGACCGCCTCTACATCGTGACCACCGACGGCACCCTGGCCTGCATCGACGTGGCCGAGGAGGCGATCAGGGCGGCCCAGGGGGGCAGCGTCCCCGAGTCTGTCGACGTCAAGGCGTCCGCCGGGCTGGCGGTGGTGGAGCCCACCACCGCGCTGGAGACCGTGGTGCTCGACACGGTCTCGCACACCGGCGAGGGCGTGGTGGTGGAGTGCTTCCGCGAGGGCGAGCGGCTCCGGGTACGGGTGGTCAGCGAGGGCTACGACACGCGGCGGAACGTGCAGTTCCCCAAGGGCGTGCGCGAGGCCGGGGCACGCTACCTCGTCGAGGGCGTCCGCTTCTCCGAGCGGGGCGGTTTCTACCGGGCCTACGGCGACATCAGGCGCCTGCTCTGACCGTGCGGCGAAGCCGGCTCCCCGGCCGGGAGCCCGTCATGGGCCGAGACCGCTCGGCCCATGACGGGGGTGGTCAGGCCGCCGGGGCGGTCCACTTCTGGTTGGCGTTGCCGCTGCACTCCCAGATCTGCAGGCGGGTGCCGTTGGCGCTGGACTGGCCGGTGGCGTCCAGGCACTTGTTGGAGGCGGGGTTCACGATGTCGCGGGCCCCGCTGTAGACCCACTGCTGGGCCGCGGTGCCGTTGCAGTCGTAGAGCTGGATCTGCGTTCCGTTGGCGGTGCCGGCGGCGGTGACGTCCAGGCACTTGCCGAGGGCGCGGATGGTGCCGTCGGTGCCGAGGGTCCACTGCTGGGCGGCGGTGCCGTTGCAGTCGTAGAGCTGGACGGCGGTGCCGTTGGCGCTGCTGGCGGCGGCGACGTCGACGCACTTGCCGCCGATGCCGGTGATCTGCCCGGTACGGCCGCCGCTGCCGCCGCCCGGGGCGTAGACGCGGACGTAGTCGATGGTCAGCTGCTGGGGGAAGGTCGTGGAGGCGTCGGGCGAGCCGGGCCAGTTCCCGCCGACGGCCAGGTTGAGGATCATGAAGAACGGGTGGTCGTAGACCCAGGGGTTGCCCCGGGTGTCGGCGGGGGTCTTCCTGGAGTACTGGATGCCGTCGACGTACCAGGTCACCGAGCCGGGCTCCCAGTCGACGGTGAAGGTGTGGAAGGCGTCGGCGAAGGCCTGACCGCCGGGGAGGGTGTAGCTGCCGCTCAGCGGGCTGCCCCCCGAGTAGCCGGGGCCGTGCAGGCTGCCGAGCACCTGCCCCGGCACGCTGCCGACGTTCTCCATGATGTCGATCTCGCCGCTCGCGGGCCAGCCGACCGATCCGATGTTGTCACCTAGCATCCAGAACGCCGGCCACATGCCCTTGCCCCTGGGCAGCTTCATCCGTGCCTCGAAGCGGCCGTAGGCGCGGGTGAAGGTCGCGGCGGTGGTCAGCTTTCCCGAGGTGTACTCGCAGGAGCCGTACCAGCAGCCGTACCCGGCGGGGTTGCCCTTGCGCGCGGTGATGACCAGGTTGCCGGCGCCGTCGTGGGCGATGTTCTCGTTGCCGGCCGTGTAGTACTGCCGCTCGTTGTTCCCGAAGCCGCCGCCACCGACCTCGCGGCGCCACTTGGCGGCGTCGGGGCCGGTGCCCGCGGCGGCGTTGAACTCGTCGGACCAGACGAGGGGGCCGGGGGCCGCGGCGACCTGGGCGGCGGTGGTCTGGGCGGTGGTCTGGACGGTGGCGGTCTGGGCGCCCGCGGCGGAGGGGACGAGGGCGGCGGAGGTGAGGAGCATCGCCGCGAGGAGGCCGCCGATTCGCGCGAGCGGGGTTCGCGTGCGGTGCGGGCCGGTGGGTGGCGCGGGCAGGGGGTGCGGGCTGGTGGAGATCATCGGTGCTTCCTTTCGAGCCGATGTCCGCTGGAGGGGAGATGGCATGGTCCGGTGGCCCCGTACCGGACGGTGACCGGAAAGTCACCGGTTCCCGGTCGGGGCGGACCGGTCGGGGTTCAGAAGCCGGCCGTGACGCGGGTGAACTCCCAGTTGGGCTGGGCGATGCCGCTGCACTCGGAGCTCGCGTTGCCGCCGGGGCAGGGGCGGTCGCGGTTGACCGCCCAGTAGGCGAGGCGGGTCAGGCCCTTGGACTTGGCCCAGTCGCGGATCTGGGTCCAGGCCGCCACCGTGGTCAGCTCGTTCTGGTCGGAGAGGCCGTTCATGCCGGAGATGCCCATCCGGGCGTACGCCTGCGCGTCGGTCCAGCCGTTGGCCGCCTTCAGCGCGTTCTTCAGGCCCTCGGAGGAACTGACCGTGGCGTTGTAGATGTTCGAGGCGCCGAAGTTGAACGGCATGATCGTGTAGTTGTCGATCGGCACGGCCAGTGCCCTGGCCTGGTTGATCAGGCGGATACCGGCCGCGCTCGGGCCGCCGGTCCCGGTGCCGAAGGTGACGGCGATCTTGACGTTGGGGTTGTTCTGCTTGACGATCTTCAGGCCGTTGAGGATGCGGTCCTGGACCGTGTAGTTCTCGAACTCGTCGCTGTTCTCGATGTCGAAGTCGACGACCGCCGGGCCGACCGCGTTGATGACCTGCTGCACCGCTCCCGCGTAGGCGGCCGGAGTGGCGCAGTTCGGGCCGAGCTTGTTGCCCGACCAGCCGCCGAAGGAGACCTGGACGCTGCCGCCCGCGGCCTTGATCTGGTTGATCGCGGCCTGGTCGGCGCCGCCGGTCAGCGGCCTGGAGCCGTCCCAGCGCGGGGTGCAGCCGCCGCCGGACAGGATGAACGCCATGGTGAAGGACTTCACGCCGGTGGCGCTCATGACCGTCGCCGGGCTCGGCGGGTTGCCCCAGCCCATGTAGAGGTACGGAGCTCCGGCCATCTTGCCCGGGGGAGTCGTGGGAGGGGGGCCGCCGTCGCTCGGGGCGGTCCACTTCTGGTTGGCGTTGCCGCTGCACTCCCAGATCTGCAGGCGGGTGCCGTTGGCGCTGGACTGGCCGGTGGCGTCCAGGCACT
>NZ_JBEXGU010000149.1:0-22766 GCF_040607515.1 Streptosporangium sp. NPDC005286
ACCTTCTCCACCAGGTGGAGAAGGTGCTCGGCCTCGCCGAGGGTGGAGGATCCCGCGTCGAGACCGAGGATCGTCATCGGCGCGGCAGAACCCAGATCGGGTTGCTGTAGAACCACAGGTCCTTCCACGGGTCGGCGTCACCGAAGACGTCGATCTGCGGGCCGTGCGGGTCGATGGAGGCGCCGAGCAGGCCGGGGGCGCTGCGGTTGCCGTCGGTGCCGCGCAGCCGCAGGTAGACCGGGCGGTCGACGGCGCCGAGCCGGTAGGTGAAGGTGACGGTGCCGCTGTTCTTGCCGACCTCGAAGGACTGCACGACCTTGGTGGTGGGCGTCGTGAAGACGTCCTTGTCGGAGGCCGGGCCGGTCATATCTCCCTGGATGACATCCACCCGGGCCAGGGTGGGGACGAACTGCGCCCAGTTCGGCTGGTTGGCCAGCGTGATCTCGATGGCGAGCTCGACCTTGTCGCCCCGCCGTACGTGCAGCGTGTCACCGAGGGTGACGCCGCGCTGCCCCCGGCCGGAGATCCGGGCACGCACGACCAGGCCGCTGATCAGGCCACCGTGGTCGACCCAGACGCGGCCCTGCCGGATGCCGTCCATCACCGCGCCGTAGGAGAATCCCTGCGACCCAACGTGCGTGCGGCTGTAGTAGCCGGGCCAGAAGTCACCCGCGGTCAGGTTCTGGACGCCCTTGTAGATCGGGTCCTCGTACTTGCCGTTGGCGTTGAAGTCGCTGTTCGGGCCGCGTTCGCTGGTGTCGGCGTGGACCGTGTGGGAGTCGGAGTTGGCGGTGATCCACCAGCCCTTGCCCTCCGCCAGGAGGCTGTCCCACAGACCGCCCACGGTGGCGGTCATCCAGTCGAAGCCGCCGAAGGTCTTGTAGCTCTCGGCAGGATAGCCGGGCCAGGAGTCGGCACCGGGAGTGCTGTCGTAGAAGCCGCGTCCGGAGCCGGGGCCGTGCGGCTTGGGGATGCCGGCCGCCTGGTGGCCGGGGGCGCCTTCCATGCCGACCGCGATGGAGGGCTGGGCGTCGCGCCACCCTCGGATCTCGTGCGGGGAGTCGAGACCCTTGCGCGCCGGGTGGTTGGCCAGGAAGAGCGCGTCCTCGACGCGCCGGCGCCGGACGGCGTCGGCGAGGAAGTTCAGGCCGGCGATGGCCAGGACCTCGTTCTGCGGGGTGCCGGAGGTGGCGCTCTTGACCGACCCGTCGAAGGAGTTCTCGAACTCCTTGAGGGTGCTCACCTCGTTCCGGCCCGGGGCGACGAAGACGGTGCCGTGCTCGGCGGCCGGGATGTTCCACTCCAGGCCCTGGAAGATGAGGGCGTCCCTGACCTGGGCGCGGGCGGCGACGATGTCGGGGTTGACCTTGTCCACGCCGATTTTGGCGTGCGTGGCGCCACCGTGGTCGGTGATGACCATCCAGTCCAGGCCGTAGGCGGTGGCGTGCCGCACCTGGTCGATCACCCGGTAGATGCCGTCCGAGCTGTACTGGGTGTGGATGTGGTGGTCACCGGCCAGCCACAGGTAACCGTCCCGAGGCTCGCGGTCACCGCGGCTGCGCGCCGTCGTCGCCTCCGCGGCGGCCAGGCCGGGCGTCCCGAGGACACCGGCAGCGCCCAGACCCGCGCCGAGCAGTCCGGCACGCCGGAACATCTGGCGCCGCGACAGCTGTCCCGGCGAGAGTTCCGCGTCGGGTACCGACATGTCCACGACCGGGGCCATCTCGCCCTGATCGCCTGGGTGGGTCGCATCGTGGTGATGCGGGGGAGAGTGGTCGTGCCCGTGGTTGTGTCCCATGTCGTGCCTTTCGTCCCGCCGGGCAGCTTCGCCTCGGCTACCTGGGCACCCTGGCCCAACCAGGTGAATCTCAGATGAATGGCGGCGGGCCGTTCAGCATGGTCTGTCCTGCGATCTGGAATCCCGCCCGGCGACCCACCGCGGAGCGGCCGTCAGGGAACCGGGGCCGGCCACGTACGGACACGGTGGGGTGCGGTCCACCTCCTGGGCCCTCACTCAGCGGCCCGGTCCGCCGGCGGGGTCGAGAGGGCGAGCAGGCTGATCAGGTCGTAGGCCACGTGCGAGGCCGCGACCGACGTGATCTCGGCGTGATCGTAGGCGGGGGCCACCTCGACGACGTCCGCGCCGATCAGGTTGCCGCCGGCGAGGCCGCGCAGGATCTCCAGTAGCTCCCTGCTGGTCAGGCCGCCCGCCTCCGGGGTGCCGGTACCGGGCGCGTGCGCTGGATCCAGCACGTCGATGTCGATGGACAGGTAGAGCGGCCGGTCGCCGATGCGCCGGCGGAGCGCGTCGACGACCTCGTCCACGCCACGCCGCATCACATCCGCGCTGGTGACGATGCCGAAGCCCATGCGCTTGTCGTCGTCGAGGTCCTGCTTGGCGTACAGGGGGCCGCGGGTGCCGACGTGGCCGATGGCCTCGGTGTCGAGAATGCCCTCCTCGATCGCGCGTCTGAAGGGAGTGCCGTGCGTGTATTCGGCGCCGAAGTAGGTGTCCCAGGTGTCGAGGTGAGCGTCGAAGTGCAGGAGCGCGATCGGTCCGTGGCGGCGCGCGGCGGCGCGCAGGAGCGGCAGCGCGATGGTGTGGTCGCCGCCGATGGTGACCAGCCGGGTTCCGTCCGCGGTCAGGCCCGACGCGGCCTCCTCGATGGTCTCGACGGCCTCGCCGATGTCGAACGGGTTGCACGCGATGTCGCCCGCGTCGGCGACCTGCTGGGTCGCGAACGGCGAGACGTCCAGGCCCGGATGGTACGGACGGAGCAGGCGGCTGGCCTCCCGGACGGCCGAGGGGCCGAACCGCGCTCCCGGGCGGTAGGACACGCCGGTGTCGAACGGCACTCCCACGATCGCGACGTCGGCGCGCCCGACCTCGTCCAGGCGGGGCAGCCGGGCGAAGGTCGCCGGGCCGGCGAAGCGCGGGACGCGTGAGGAGTCGACAGGCCCCCGGGGCTCGGTCATTCTGGTCAATCCTCTCGGGTCGGCGGGTCCGTGCGTCGTCGTATCGGCCGCGGCGCACGCGGATCCCAGGTCGCGATCATGCGAGACGGGCAGGCGCATGCCGAGACTAGTGAGCTCGGGCCACGACGATCCCTGGCTGAAGCGTCCAGCTGCGTTGTGCGAATCGTCCATTCCGCCACCCCGAACACCGGTTCATAAACTCGGTCCCACATACGAGTCGAGGAGGGTCGTGAGCGACACGATCAAGCAGGCCGGGCTTCCGGCCGCGTTCGCCTGGTCCCCGAAGGGCTGGCCGTCGGAGCGCGCGTTCAGCGAGCGGGACGCGGCCGAGGTCTGGTGCTACACCGACAGGTTCTCCTACTTTCCCGGCGAGACGGTGCGGTTCCATCTCAGCGCCGGCGTCCCGTCCTTCGAGCTGCAGGTGCTCCGCGACGGGCTGGAGCCACAGGTCGTGTGGTCACGTCCGGGGCTGTCGGCGGGCCGCTTCGAGGCGCCGGCCGACGCCCACGCCAATGGCTGCGGCTGGCCCGTCGGTCTGGAGCTGAAGATCCCCGACGACTGGCGCAGCGGTTTCTACATCGTCGTTGTGCGCGCCACCACCCCGGCCGGCGAGCTGTGGGAGCGCGAGCACTTCTTCGTCGTCAAGGCGCCCGCGCACCGGCGAGCCCGCGCCGCGCTCGTGCTGACCACCAGCACGATGCTGGCCTACAACGACTGGGGCGGCGCCAATCACTACCGCGGCCTGGGCGACGACCCCCGCAACGACGCCGGATCGCCGCTTGCCTCGACGCAGCGGCCCATCGCCCGCGGCATGATCCGCAAGCCGGCCGGCGCGCCGCGCGAGGCCAACACGGGATCGCTGCCGATGTACGGCGCCCCGCGCTACCCCTCGTATGAGTGGGCGCGCCTGTTCGGCTACAGCCGCCACCACGCCGACGCGTTCTGGGCCACCTACGAGCGGCACTTCGTCGTCTGGGCGGAGCGCCACGGGTACGAACTCGACTACCTGACCCAGCACGACCTGCACTTCGACCCCCACGCGCTGGACGGGTACTCCTGCGCGATCGTCGTCGGGCACGACGAGTACTGGTCGTGGCGCATGCGCGACGCCGTCGACGCGTTCGTCGACGCGGGTGGCAACCTGGCCAGGTTCGGCGGCAACTACCAGTGGCAGGTACGGCTCAGCGAGGACGGGACCACGCAGTACTGCTACCGGCTGCCGTCCGCGGATCCCGGCGCGCGGGAGGCGCCCCATCTGGCCACGACGGTGTGGGAGGCGAAGTCGGTCGGCCGGCCGGGCGCGACCACCATGGGGCTCAACGGTCTGGGCGGGATCTACAACCGTTACGGCGTGGCGACGCCGCGCTCGTCGGGCGGCTTCACCGTCTACCGGCCGCACCACTGGGCCTTCGAGGGCAGCGACCTCTACTACGGCGACCTGCTCGGCGGACCGCCGTCGTTCCTGGCCGCCTTCGAGCTCGACTCCGTCGAGTACACGTTCCGGCGCGGGTTGCCGTACCCGACGTTCGAGGACGGCGCGCCCGAGACCTTGGAGATCCTCGCGCTCGCGCCCGCCGTGCGGGGCGAGGAGGACCGCTTCGGCGGCCGGGTGCCGATCGGCGGGCCCGAGGAGGAGGTCTACAACTACAACGCGGACCTCGGCGACGATCTGCCTGACTACGTGCACGAAGGCGAGATGCGCGGCGCCGGGATGATCGCGGCCTTCACCCGTGGCGACGGCGAGGTGTTCAACGGGGGCGCCACGGAGTGGTCCCATGTGCTCAGCCTTGGAGACCCGTTCGTCGAGCGCATCACGCACAACGTCCTACGCCGCTTCGGAGCCGCCGTGTGACCGCCGAACATATTCCAGGCATCGACCAGGTGCGGGCCGTACACGCCGGGGCCGGCGAGCGTTTCGTGCCCCCGCTGAGCGACTACCACCTGCTGTCGGAGGAGTGGGTGGAGGAGGAGTTCCGGATCTTCGGCGGTGCGGCGAGCTCGTACACCGGCGGCTTCTGGACGGGCGAGCCCGGCGCGGTGCGATTCGACTCCTGGCCCTACGACGAGATCTGCGTCATCCTCAAGGGCCGCGTCGCGGTGCAGGACGCGGCGGGGCGGCGCAAGGAGTTCGGTGCCGGGGAGTCGTTCCACATTCCTCAGGGATTTCGCGGCGACTGGATCACCATGGAGCCGAGCGCGAAGGTCTTCATCGCGGTGAGCCGCTGAGCTGCGCCGATGGCGAGGGCATGGCGGCATTGACACTAGAGTGACGGCATGCTGCCACTCAGCGTGTTCGTCGCTCGGCTGGGGCTGCCGGTGCGCGCGGGCGAGGATCATCTCGACGTCCCGATCCGCTGGGTGCACGTCAGCGAGTTGACCGATCCCTCGCGCTACCTGCAGGGCGACGAGCTGCTCCTGCTGGCGGGCACCAACCTGCGGCCCGAGCTGAGCACGGAGTACGTGGCCCGGGTCAAAGCCGCCGGGGTCGCGGCCATCGGGTTCGGCGTGACGCCGGTCTTCGACCGGGTGCCCGAAGAGCTCGTGGCGGCCTGCCGGGCGCACGGCCTCCCGCTGCTGGAGGTCCCTGCCGCGGTGACGTTCGAATCCTGCGCCGAGCTGCTCTACGGAGAGTTGCTCTCCTCGGAGATGTCGGAGATCAAGCGGCTCACCGACGCCCAGCGTGCCCTGATCAAGGCCGCCACCGGCCCGTCCCCGCTCACCAGGACGCTCGAACTACTGGCCACGCACATGGGAGGGTGGGCGCTGCTGTCCGATCGGGTCAGGCCGCGGGAATGGGCCGGGGGCGAGCCGCGGATCGACGATGAGGTACGGGTCGCCATCGACCGGGTCTGCGCCAGCACGCGCCCGACGAGCGTCACGATGAGCTCGGTCGACCAGCGGGTCATGGTCCAGTCGGTGGTCGGCCCGCTGCCCTGCGGCTACGCGCTGGCCGTGGGCGCCCCGATCGTGGCCGGGGTCACCGACCGCGCCCTGATGACGATGGCGGCCTCCCTGCTCAGCCTGCTCATCCCCGCTCCGGCGGACAACTGGCCCGCCCACCAGGTCGGCCGGGCGGCGCTGGCCCTGGCACTCGACCCGCACTCACCCCGCTGGGTCCGGCACGCCGCGGACGTGTTCGGCGTCCAGGGCTCCGGTGCCCGCTGGCGGGTCGTCTGCGCGCGTGCCGCCGCCGGCACGGGTACCTCTGCCAGGCTCGGCGAGCTCGCCTCCATGCTGGCCTCGCCGTTCGTCGACCAGGACGGCGAGGTGTCCATCGCCCTGCTGCCTGAGTCCGTGCCGCCGGCCCGGATCACCGGCGACCTCGGGCGGGCCGGCTGGCTGGCCGGGATCAGTGCGGCTCATCCGGCCGCGCAGCTGAGGGCGGCGTACGAGGAGGCCGTCCAGGCGCTGCGCACGGCCCTGTTCCAGGGTGCCTGTGTGATCAGCGGGACCGAGGTGGACGGGCTCGCCGCGGCGCTGGACATGAGCCGCCTGCGCGACTACGCGGACCGCCGCTTCCGCCCCCTGCGCGAGCGCCGTCAGCAGGACGCCGCCGACCTGCTCGCCACGTTGCGGATCTGGCTGCGGCACAACGGCCACTGGGACCGTGCCGCCGAGGAACTCGGCGTGCACCGCAACACCGTCCGTCACCGCATCGGGCAGATCGAGACCAGCCTCGGCTGCCGGCTCGGCGACGCGGAAACCCGCATGGAGCTGTATCTCGCCCTGCGGGCGCTCGAGGAGATCTAGGAGAGCCGGACTGTGCGGAACGTACAGTCGCGGCACTGTGGCCTGGATGGATCGTCACTCGTCCAGCACTCAGGGCCCGCCATAGGCTCCCCCCTAATCGGCCAGGCGGCTCGGTTCCCAGGCCCTCCCCCTCTCCTCCATCTCGTGCACCGGTGTCCTGCCCCGGAGTAAGGAGCGAACACATGCCAGGTCACGCCACCGGAAGTCCCGCGAACAGGCCCGACGCCCTGGCCGGCAACGTCATGGGGACAAAGGACCTCGTCTTCACCGTCCTGGCGGCTCTGGCCCCCCTGACGCTCATCGTCGCCGTCGCCCCACTGCACTTCCTCAAGGGCGGCGCAGCCGTCCCCGGCGGCTATCTGGTCGCCGGCGTGGTCATGGCGCTCTTCGCCGTCGGTTTCATGACCATGAGCCGCTACGTCCGCAATGCCGGAGCGTTCTACGCGACCATTGCCCGGGGGCTCGGCAAGCCGACCGGCTCGGGCGCGGCGATGCTCGCGGTCGCGGCCTACAATGCCCTGCAGATCAGCACGTACGGCGCGCTGGGCGTCTACGCCAACACCACCTTCGCCAAGTACTTCCACCTCGACGTGCCGTGGTACGTGTTCGCGCTCATCGGACTGGTGTTCGTCGCCTGGCTCGGATACCGCGGCATCCACACCAGCGCCCGGATCCTCGGGATCCTGCTCGTTCTGGAGACCGCGGTCCTGGTCGTGCTGGCGGTGTACGTCCTGGCGAAGGGCGGGGGCGGCGACTGGTCGGCCTCGTCGTTCTCGCCCGCCACCGTGCTGGACCCGGGCAACGGCGCCATGTTCGCCCTGGTCGCCGGGGCCTTCATGGGCTTCGAGGCCACCGCGATCTTCAGTGAGGAGGCGCGCGGCGGCATCCGGACGGTCCGGCGGGCGACCTACATCGCGGTCGCCTTCATCGCCGTCTTCTACGCCTTCATCACCTGGGTCATCGTCCTGGCCTACGGTCCGGCCAAGATAGCCGCCGCGGCCGAGGCGGACCCGGTCAACCTCGTGATCACCGTCTTCGACACCTACGTGCCCGCCCCGATCGTCGAGGTGATGAACATCCTGCTGCTGACCAGCGCGTTCGCCGCCCTGCTCGCGCTGCACAACGCGGCCAACCGCTACTTCTTCGCGTTGGGCCGCGAGGGACTCCTGCCGCGGGTGCTGGGCCGTACGCACCCGCGGACCAGGGCGCCGTGGGTCGCGGGTCTCCTGCAGACCGCCGTGGCGGCGGCCGTCGTCACCGTGTTCGCCGCCTTCGGGCTCGACCCCTACCTGGGGCTGCTGCTGTGGGGCAGCGCGCTCGGCTTCCTTGGGATCATCGCCCTGTGGGCGCTGTGCAGTCTGGCGGTCATCCGGTTCCTGCGCCGCGAGGCGCCCGAGGCCGGGCTCTTCCGCACGACGATCGCCCCCGGGCTCAGTTTCGCGGCCCTGGCCGTGGTGCTCCTCCTTGTGCTGACCAACCTGCCGCTGCTGACCGGCGCAGGTACCGTCACCAATGTCCTGATCGTGGGTGTCGGCCTGGCCGCCGTCGTCGCCGGCGTCGTACGGGCGCTGTACCTGAGAGCCCGCTCGCCCCGGCTCTACGCCGGGCTGGCGCAGACATCCGTCGACGAGCCGCGAGACCTGGCGGCCGACAATGCCTGAACCCTTCACGGAAGGCCGGGGCTACCGGCCGGTCGACCTGGCCGCGGTGTTCAACGCACCGCGCTCGGTCCTCGATGACGGCGAGTCCTACCCGCTCGGGCCGCGCACCTTGTACGGCATTCCCTTTCTCTTCGGGGACGAGCGCGCGGACACGGCACTGCTGCGGGTGTCCGGAGAAGCCGTCGGCATTCCGGTGGAGCGCGCCTTCGAGTGGATGGTGATCGCCCACGCTCTGGAATCCTCAGACCTGTTCGACGGCCAGACGGTCGGTGGCGTCTGCGCGCACTACACGCTGCTCTACGAGGACGGTCACGCCGAACGGCTGCCGGTCCGCCAGCGTTTCGAGATCGGGCCCACGCCGCGGTTGTGGAGAGACCGGGCGATCCCGCTCGACTGGGGGCAGACGCCGTTCCTGGCCGTGCCCGATGCCCAGCACCGGCTGATGCCGCGCACCCACGGGCGCTTCGACGCGGCCGGCGCCCGGTTCGTCGACATCGACGACCCGCAGGCCAGGTCACCGTACGTGCTGCCCTACCGCTTCTACCTGTGGCCGTGCCGTAACCCGCGGCCCGACGTGCCCGTGCGCGCCCTGGAAATCCGCTCGCTGGGCCCGAGCGTCCTCATCGGCGCCGTGACCACCAGCGAGCTCGACGAGGACCCGTTCGGGCGCACGGTGTGGCGCGACGTCCTCCTCGATCTCGATCCGCCGGCCGGCGCGGTCTCGGAGGAGTTGTCGGTGACCGTGGACCGCGGCTCCGCGACCTACCTCTATCGCCGGGTGGGCGGGGTGGACGGCCCCACACCGGCCTGGGGAGCGCCCGTCGAGGAGGAGCGGCGCGCCTATGTGCGCGTCGCCGCCACCCCCTCGGCCCGGCTGGCCCTCAGGCGGGGAACGTCCGAGATCAGCACCTGTGGCTGGCAGGACCTGCTCGCCGCAGGCTCGCATCGCGACCGCGGGATCACCTGGCGCGTGCCCGACGCCGGGCGGGCCTGGGTACGCACGGTGGTCCGCGACGCGGCCACCGGCGAACCCGTCCCGTGCCGGATCCACTTCCGGTCCACCGACGGGGTGCCCTACCCACCGCACGGCCACCACGGGCACATCAACTCCGACGGCAACACCTGGAACCTTGACATCGGCGGCGACGTCAGGCTCGGCGCCACGACCTACTCCTACATCGACGGCACCTGCGAGGGCTGGCTGCCCTTGGGCGAGGTCACGGTGGAGGCGGCCCGCGGGTTCGAGTACCAGCCCTTGCGCACGACCGTCACGGTTCGCCCCGGCCAGGCCGAGCTGGAGCTGACGCTGACCCGGATGACCGACATGGCCGCGACCGGCTGGTACAGCGGCGACACCCACGTGCACTTCGTCTCGACCCTCGGCGCCGAGCTGGAGGCGCGCGGCGAGGACGTACGCGTCACGAACCTGCTGCTCAGCCAGTGGGGGCATCTGTTCACCAACACGGAGGAGTTCACCGGGCACCCGCACACGTCGGCCGACGGCCACACCCACGTCTTCGCGGGCCAGGAGAACCGCAGCGGCATGCTCGGCCACATCAACCTGCTCGGCCTGCGGCGCCCCATCACGCCCTGGTGCACCGGAGGGGCCGAGGAGTCGGAGCTCGGCGGCGGTCTGGAGACCACGCTGTCCCACTGGGCGGACGAATGCCACGAGCAGGGCGGCACCGTCGTCCTCGCGCACTTCCCGGTGCCGAACGGCGAGGCCGCCGCTCTGCTCGCCACCGGCCGGCTGGACGCCGTCGAGATGATCGCGTACGACCCGTACAACATCCGGGAGTACTACCGCTACCTGAACGCCGGCTACCGGGTGACCCTGGTCGGCGGCACCGACAAGATGAGCAGCGAGGTGCCGATCGGCCTCATCCGCACCTACGCGCACGTGCCGCCGCACGAGGACCTCGACTACTGGACCTGGTGCCAGGCCGTGCGGGAGGGCGCCACGTTCGTGACGAGCGGCCCGCTCCTACGACTGGACGTCGGCGGCCATCGGCCGGGGCAGGAGGTCCGGGTGCCCGCGGACACGACCGTCCGCGTCCAGGCACGAGCCGAGTCGATCTTCGCCATCGACCGCATCGAGATCGTGGCCAACGGGCGCATCGTCGCCGAGCACCGGTCCCATCGCCCGGAGTACGCGCTCGAACTGGCCGCCGACGTGCCGATCGCCGAGGACTCGTGGATCGCCGCGCGGTGCTACGGTCCGGGCGCCGATGTCGCCAGGCACCACGACGTGTGGGCCAGGCCCATCATGGCGCACACGTCACCGGTCTACCTGCGCACCGGCGAGGACTACAGCCGCTTCGACGGGCTCACCATCGAGCACATGCTGAACCTTGTCGACGGCTCCCTGGCCTACATCGATGAGCGGAGCCGGCGCCTGTGGCCAGGCCAGGTCTGCCATCGCCACGGGCAGGAAGACCACCTGGCCTTCCTGCGGGCCCCGTTCCTGCAGGCTCGCGAGCTGCTGCGACGGCGTGCGGGCGAGCAACGCTGACGGTGGACGCCGTCACGGTCGCCGGGTGGCTCGCCTGGGTGATGCCCCGACGTGCGTGCCGGCCGACTTCCCGGGACATGGCCTGAGCGCGGTGATCGGGGTCGCCATCGCCGCCGCGACAGCCGTACGCCGCGCCGGGCGTGCTCCCGATCGTGAGCCGGCCACCCACCTCCGTCGGCCGCTTCCGCGTCGTGCGCAGGCCGTAACCCCTGCCGGGTGCGGACATGACCGCGGTCTCGTCGAATCCGGCGCCGTCGAAGACGTCCAGCTCGGCAGCACTGGAAGAATGTGACCGTGGACCGCCGTGGTTTCCTGCTCGCCGGGCTCGCCCTGGCCCTCACCGCGTGCGGTCCCTCCGGCATGAAGGGATCCGCTGTGCTCAACGAACAGTCGCTGACCGCCGCCGCCCAAGGCGACGTGGCCAAGGTCCGCGAGGCGATCGCGAACGGGGCCGACATCGAGGCCCGGGACCCGCAGCGCCGTACCGCCCTGCTGCTCGCCGCGGCGGCCGACCACGTGGAGGTCGCCAAGGTCCTGGTGGCCGCGGGTGCGGACCCGAACGCGCTGGATTTTCAGCACGACACGCCCTGGCTGGTGACAGGGGTGACCGGCAGCGTGGCCATGCTGCACGCGCTGCTCCCGGCCAGGCCGGACCTGACCATCAGGAACCGGTACGGCGGGGTCTCGCTGATCCCGGCATGTGAGCGCGGCCATGTGGACTACGTGCGCGAGGTGCTCAAGACGGACATCAACGTCGACCACGTCAACGACCTGGGCTGGACCGGACTGCTGGAGGCGGTCATTCTCGGCGACGGCTCCGCGCCGTACCAGGAGATCGTGGGTCTGCTCATCGCGGGAGGCGCCGACGTGAACCTGGCCGACAAGGACGGCACGACCCCGCTCCAGCACGCACTCGACAGGGGCCGGAGCGAGATCGCCGCGATCCTGCGTTCCGCCGGAGCACGGTAACCCGTCTCCATCGCGATGATCGGCGGCGCCTTCGGGGCCGGACTTGAGGACGACGGCACCGTCCACAACGCCGCCGGAAGCAGAGGGACGGCGAAGCCGATCCCGGAGTCGGCGGGGTGGTTTCCCGACCGAGGGGTTCAACGCGTTGAACATCGTGTCGCGGGCTGACCGCCTGCGGCGTCGCGCGTGCGTTACCGTGTCCGTCGGCCGGGGCACGCCCGTGGGCACGGTGCCGCGCGGCTTCGGCACCCACGCCATCGGGTCGTTCACCTGCTCGTAGTAGATCTGGGCCGAGGAGCCCGCGGTGCCCGTCAACCAGTAGACGCTGACAT
This sequence comes from Streptosporangium sp. NPDC005286, assembly GCF_040607515.1. Classification (NCBI taxonomy): domain Bacteria; kingdom Bacillati; phylum Actinomycetota; class Actinomycetes; order Streptosporangiales; family Streptosporangiaceae; genus Streptosporangium; species Streptosporangium sp. NPDC005286. The sequence continues at coordinate 12,201 of NZ_JBEXGU010000149.1, forward strand.
TGGTCAGGAACCGGTCGCGGTCGATGGGCGTCCCGGCCCACCGGTGGAAGATCTCGGCGATCCAGGCCAGCTGCCCGGCAGGCGAGTCGGTCAGGCCGAACGCGAGCGTCTGCGGCGATCGCGACTGGATGGGGACGTAGCCGGCGGTGGCCTCCTCCAGCTCCGCCGAGCGCTGCCGCTCCGCCTCGGACAGTCGCGCGTCCTCTCCCTCGACCCCCGCCGGGAATGACAGGACGCCGTTGAGGTGGATGCCGACGACGCGCTCGGGGGCGAGGTGGCCCATCTCCGGGGCGACGAACGCGCCGGTGTCGCCGCCCTGAACGCCGTACCGCTCATAGCCGAGCACGGTCATGAGCTCGACGAACGCCCCGGCCATGCGGGCGGCCGTCCAGCCGGGCTCGGCCAGCGGCGTCGAGAACGCGAACCCGGGGAGCGAGGGGATCACCAGATGGAACTCCTTGGTCAGCGGTTCGATCACGTCGAGGAACTCGACGAACGAGCCGGGCCAGCCGTGCAGGAGCAGCAACGGCAGCGCGTCGGGATCGTCCGAACGGACGTGTGCGAAGTGGATGGTCTGTCCGTCGATGACGGTCGTGAACTGCGGCAGCTCGTTCAGCCTGCGCTCCTGCGCCCGCCAGTCGAAGCCCGTGAGCCAGTGCTCGGCCAGTTCCCTGGCGTAAGCCACCGGCGTGCCCCGGCTCCAGCCGACACCGGGCAGTTCCCCGGGCCAGCGCGTCTGGGCCAGACGGTCCCGCAGGGCGTCGAGTTCGGCCTGCGCCACGTCGATACGGAAAGGGACAACGGATGTGCTCTGTGTCATGAGCGCGACCATAGGATCAATCGCGGTCAGCTAGCGTCCGTCAGGAACCGGGGGGAGGACCCCGCTAGGGGGTGAGGACGATCTTGTTGCATTCGTCCTGCTTGTTCTTGAACATCTCGTAGGCGCGCGGGGCGTCCTGCAGCCGCATGCGGTGGCTGATGACGACGCTGGGATCGATGTCACCGTTGCGGATCCTGCCCAGCAGGGGTTTCAGATAGCGCTGCACGTGACACTGGCCGCTGCGCATCGTCAGTGACCGATTCATCAGCGAGCCCATCGGGAACTTGTCGATCAGGCCACCGTAGACGCCGACCACGGAGACGACTCCACCGTTGCGGCAGGACATGATCGCCTCGCGCAGGGCGTGTGGCCGGTCGGTCTCCATCCGGGTCGCCTGCCTGGCTCGGTCGTAGGCGTGCGCAACGCCGGCGGGGTGATGGGCCTCCATGCCCACCGCGTCGATGCAGGCGTCCGGACCCCGGCCGGCGGTCATATCCCGCAGCGCGTCGAGGACGTCGACCTTCTCGTAGTCGAGCGTCTCGGCACCGGCGCGCTCGGCCTTCTGTAGCCGGTAGGGGAAGCGGTCGATGGAGATGACCCGCTCAGCGCCCATCAGGAACGCGCTGGCGATCGCGAACTGGCCGACCGGCCCGGCACCCCATACGGCGATGACGTCCCCGGGCTTGATGTCGCACATCTCCGCGCCCATCCAGCCGGTGGGCAGGATGTCGGACAGGAACAGCACCTGCTCGTCCGGCAGGTCGTCCTCGATCTTGATCGGTCCCACGTCGGCGAACGGCACCCGCGCGTACTCCGCCTGACCTCCGGGGTAGCCGCCGAGCATGTGGGAGTAACCGAAGATCCCGGCAGGAGAGTGACCCATGAGCCTCTCCGCCATACCGGCGTTGGGATTGGAGTTCTCGCACACCGAGTACATGCCGTGCTCGCAGGCGCCGCAGGCGCCGCAGGCGATCGGGAAGGGCACCACCACGCGATCGCCGACCCGCAGTTTTCGCACCTCGGGTCCCACTTCCACCACCTCGCCCATGAACTCGTGGCCGAGGATGTCGCCCTTCTTCATGGTCGGGATGTAGCCGTCGTAGAGGTGCAGGTCGGAGCCGCAGATCGCGGTCGAGGTGATGCGGACGACAGCGTCATGAGCGTTCAGGATCGTGGGGTCGGGAACCTCCTGGACCTCGACGGTGTTGCGACCCATCCAGCAGTTGGCTTTCATGAGGCACTCCCTGACATCACGGGCTGGGCGGGGCGTTGTACGGCGTGCCGCAGGGCGTGGGCGCCCTCCAGGCTCCCTTCGGAGCGGACCACCTCTCCGGTCTCCATGACCTGCTTGAACCGGCGCAGGTCGTCTCGTACCTGCTGCTCGGGATGCTCGCCCAGCAGCCTGGCGAAGGCCGCGCCCACCTTGCCGCCCGGAGGGGCGTACCTGAGGTTCACCCGCACCTCCGTGCCGCGTCCGCCGGGCGCGTCGGTGAAACGCACGGAACCGCTGTTGTCGACGGTGGCCTTCCCGGTGGAGCGCCAGGTGATCACCTCGCCGGAGCGGTCCTCGACGATCACGGCCTCCCACTCGATGGCCTTCTTCGCGGGCCCCTTCACCTTCCAGTGCGATCGCCCGTCACCGATCGTCCGCACCGACTCCAGGTGCGCCATGAAGCGGGGAAGGTTCTCGAAGTCGCGCCAGTACCGGTACACGTCCTCGCGGGGGCGATTGATCGTGACGGCCGCGTGCAGGCTCATCCAGCGCGCGGACCCCTCCTCCGGACGGTGCCGGCTCGCGCGTATCGCGGCGCACAGGTCGGCGGCCGTGACGACGGCGACCGTCGCCGCCACCGCTGTGACGCGGCCACGTCTCCAGCCGGTGCGGCCGGCGATCGCCCGGCCCAGCAGAGCCAGGTCCAGGGCATCACCCGCGACCCGGGCCCACACCCAGGGCGCGGGATCGCGGCTGCTCAGCAGGGTCGCCGCGTGAAACAACTCCCGTACGCCCACCAGCACCACCGCGCCGAACGCCTTGGGCGAGTCGTCGACCCCGGCCAGGCGGCTGACGGCACCCGGTGCGGCGAGCTGCGCCACGCCCAGTCCCAGGCTGGTCCAGCCCAGCGCGCGAACGAGAGGGGGAATCGGGTATTCGTGTTCTTCAACCATGATCTTCCTCACCTGGGTGGTGGCTTCCCGCCGCTCCAGCGGTGGCCACGACCGCTCTCGCCGCCCCATCCGCAGTAGGGGCACCCCGCCCGGACGGTCGTCCCTCCGGTCTACGGCGCACCCGCGGTAGTTCTCGTCCCTACCCCCGCTGACCTGGGATGACACCGAACGTCCGAATCCTTCAAATAGTCCTGGACTTTCCGGAGGCCTCCCCTGTGGCACGTTTTCGGCGATCGGGGGCGGCCCGCAAGCGCCGGTCGCCGATACTCCGGCCTCTTCGGGAGTCGATGGGATCCGAACGGCCTTGTCGTTCGTCTCGTTCCGCGGGGAAGAGGCCCGAGACCCCTCGCGCGAGGGGGTTACCGGCCGTCACGGAGGGCGGTGTCGAGGGCCGCGATCCGGCTCCTGCCGGTGGTCAGCGCGGTCTCCAACCGTCAGCGGTGCCATACGTCAACTCTCCGAACAATCAGCGCCGCTAGGCTTGTTCGGGGAGGTGGTGGCCGTGTCCGATCAGCGGGGAGGGGCCGTCGGCGAGGAGTCCGGGCCGTTGCGCATGACCATCGGCCATCTACTGCGGCGGGTTTTCACCGGCATCACCGGCGAGGCCATACGGGGCGGGCCGCAGTCCCGTGACTTCGTGGTGCTCGACGTGCTGGCCGACGAGGACGCGCCCTCGCAGCAGGACCTCGCGCACCGCCTCGGCATCAATCGGACGATCATGGTCAAGCTGCTCGACCGGCTCCAGCAGGCCGGTTACCTCACCCGGACCCGCAACCCGGCCAACCGCCGTACCTATGTCCTGTCACTGACCGACGAGGGCCGTACCGCGTTGAAGGACATGCGCCAGGCCGTCGCCGACCGGGACGTCCGGCTCACCGCCCCGCTGACCCCGGCCGAACGGCGGCGCCTCACCGAGCTGCTGAGCAGGCTGGTCGCCCACGACGAGCGGTCCACCGTCGCGAGCACCGAACACCTCATCGCCCAGGCCCATTACCACCTGCGCCGGCTCGGCGACCACAGGTTGGCGGAGTACGGCCTGCGCACCCGTCACTTCGGCCTGCTGCCCGCCCTGGACCGGCTCGGGCCCTGCCCCCAGCAGCAACTCGCCCAGTACCTGGACCTCACCGAACCGGCCGCCGCGTCGCTGGTCGAGGAACTCGTCCAGGCCGGGATCGTGGTCCGCGGCCAGGACCCGCACGACCGCCGCCGCTACGCCCTGGAACTCACCGACCTCGGCCGCGCCCGCCTCCCCGCGGTCCGCGACGCGATGCTGGGCGTCGAGCACGACGTCGAGAAGACCCTCGGTCCCGAAGGCGCCCAGGACCTCCGCGCCCTGCTCGTCAAGCTCCTGCGGTAGGCGAGTTCAGCGGGAGCGCTCCACTCGGCCCTCGTGCCAGACCGGTTCGGGGCTCTCGTAGACGGTTCCGTCGGCGCCGAAGATCAGGAAGCGGTCGAGGTCGGCGGCGAACCAGCGGTCGTGGGTGACGGCCAGGACGGTGCCGGAGAAGGCGGCCAGGCCCTGTTGCAGGGCCTCGGCGCTGGCCAGGTCCAGGTTGTCGGTCGGCTCGTCGAGCAGGAGCAGGGTCGCGCCTGACAGCTCCAGCAGCAGGATCTGCAGGCGGGCCTGCTGGCCACCGGACAGGGTCTCGAAGCGCTGGGACGCGGCGGGGGCGAGTTCGTAGCGGGCGAGGGCGGCCATCGCGTCGTTCAGAGTGAGCGGGTGACCGGCCAGGACCAGTTCGACCGGGGTGTGACCGTGCAGGTCGGGGCGGGCGTGGGTCTGTACGAAACGACCGGGCACCACCCGCGCTCCCAGCCGTACCGAGCCGGGGTCGTCGAGCCCCGCCTCACCGCCGCGGCGTACGGGCTCTCCAATTACGTCATCGGCTCCGCCCTGATGCAGGCCACCTGGCTTACCGGTGAGGAACCGGCGGTGCGGCAGGCGGCCGGAGAGCACCTGCGTGCCAACCGCGAGCGCTATCCCGCGCTCGCCGCCCATGGCCCCCTCGTCGTGGACGGCGACTGGGACACCGGCTTCGCCCTCGGCCTCACCTGGCTCCTCGACGGCATCCAGGCGAGCCGCGCTCCGTCGACGTGATCGGTCGAGCACCGGGAAGTCGCCGCGGCACACCCCTCGGGGGTCACGGCGCCGCTTGACGTCCCGGAGCCGGGACGGCGTGCCGGGGGTGAAGGCGGCCGCGGCCCCTCTCCGTTGTAGGAGGGCCAGGGCCTGGGTGATCTCCTGTCGCCCGGCGCGGATGGCGGTCGCGGTGAACGGCAGCCGGCCGGTGGGCCGGAGTCGGTGTTGGGGCGGTGGGTGCTCACCGCCCCAACGGGGTCATGCGAAGGTGAGGGTCAGCCGCGGCGCCACTTCTGGTTGGCGCCGCCGTTGCACTCCCAGAGCTGGAGCGGGGTGCCGCCACCGCCCCAGCCGGTGACGTCCACGCACTTGTTGGCCTGCGGGTTGACCAGGTCGCCCGCGCCGCTCAGGACGAACTGCTGTGCCGGGTTGCCACTGCAGTTGGCGAGCTGGATGGCGGCGCCGTTGGCGGTGGAGCCCCAGGCCACGTCCATGCAGAGGCCGAAGGCGCGGACGGTGCCGTCGCCGGGGAAGGTCCAGTTCTGGGCGTTGGTGTTGTTGCAGTCCCACAGCTGCAGGCGCTGGCCGTCGGCGCCGTTGCTGTTGGGCACGTCGATGCACTTGTTCTGCCAGCCGATGAGCCGGCTGGTGTTCCCGCTGCCGGTGGTGGTCAGGGTCAGGCCGTACGCGCCGAGGACCTCGTTGACCGGCTGGTAGAAGGTGTTGCCGCCGGTCGAGCAGTTGCCGGAGCCGCCGGAGGTGATGCCCTGGGCCTGGTCACCGGTGATCCAGGCGCCACCCGAGTCGCCGCCCTCGGCGCAGGCGGTGGTCTGGGTGAGCCCGTAGACCAGCGATCCCGAGTAGTTGACGGTCACGTTCTTGGCCTGGATGACGCCGCAGCGCCAGCCGGTGGTGCGCCCGGACCGGCAGATGGAGGCGCCGACCACGGCCTCCTGGGAGCCCGCCACCGAGACGTTGCCGCCGCCGTAGTTGTTGACCCACGGGCGGGGTGTCCAGTTTCCGTTGGTACGGACCCAGGCGTAGTCGTTGCCGGGGAACGACGAACCGGCGAAGGTGCCCTGGCTGACGTTGTTGTAGCCGAGGGTGGGGCTGCCGGTGCCGCCGCAGTGCCCGGCGGTGACGAAGCCGCCGTTGTTGACCGAGAAGCCGACCGAGCAGAGCGTGTTGCCGTTGATGACGTACTGGTCGCCGCCGCGGATGTCGTAGAGCGGCCTGGGGGCCTGGCCGACGGCGACCTTCACCGCGTCGGAGTCGACGGCGCTGCTCTTGACGAAGCTCTGGGCCGCGTCGCGGTCGGCGGCCGACACCACCACGGTGTTCGCGGCCAGGTCCACGTGCCAGCTGTAGATGTCCTTGCCGGCGGCCTCGGCGGCCTTGTCGAGGGTGGCCTTCGTGGCGTCCAGCTGCTTCTCGCTGCGTGGCACGATCACCGGCAGCGCGCCCGCCCTGCGGACGAGCTCGGCGTCCTGGCTGTTCAGAACGCCGACGGAGAGCCGTCCCTCGGCGGGGGTGAACCAGGCGCCGGCGAACCGGTCGGCGAGGTGTTTGCGAAGGTTCCGCTCCACCACCGATGCCCCGGCCTCGTGGGCCTGCCGGATGCGGGCCTGGGTGGGGGTCAGGCCGAGATCACGCTGTAGCGCCTGCTCGGGGGAGGCGGACGCGGACGGGTTCGGGCCGGGCGGGGCGGCCTGTGCGGGGGCTGCTGGGAAGACCAGCGCGGCGGCGACTACCGCCGCGCCGGTCAGCATGGTGAATCTCACGGCAGGTCCTCTGAGGTTGGGGGGTGGACGAGGCGTGAGAGCGCTCTCTCGAAAGAAACTTTTACATTTGTAATTTTTTAAGTCAAGAAGGTCATCTCCCGAATGTGATCGCCGGGCGGGGTCTCGCCGGCCCGCATCCCGTTCGTGACCTGCGAGGTTCCCGGGGCTGCCGGGGATGTGGAAACTTGTGTGCCGGTCCAAGGATGGGCGGAATGCCGGTGTTCTCCGGTGCTGGTCATAGGCGCGAAGACGGCATGGGGAGATCATCCTGCGTGAGGCGGAGATCGCGGCGAGCGTCGCCGCCTTCCGCACGGCCAGGGTCATCGGCACCGGGAGGTGATCGACCTGATCGCCGGTGGGCTCGCCGACACCGGGCAGCCGGAGGACGGCGTCTTCGTGGGGTGGGTGAGGGACGGCGGCGACCACCTGGGCGCCGGCCACACCCGCGAGCAGCCGGGGATCAACGCAGGTCGATCGGGGTCATGTGTGGAATACCGGGCCGGCGTGGTGAGCCGGCCGGGGCGCGCCGTGGAAGCGGGCCCCGGCCAGGGGGTGGATCAGATGGAGCCGCTCTCGATCGCCTGCTTCAGGCCCGCCTGGGTCACCTCGTGGGAGGCGACGCCGTTCGCGACGACGAAGTCGATCAGTGAGGTGTCGGCGTCGAAGGTGAGGTACTCGGTGACCTTGGTCTTCCCACCGATTAGCTTCGTGAAGACGATCTTCTGGTGCGTGACGACGCCGGGCAGGGACCAGGTGTCCGTCTCGTAGTAGAGGCCGTCGGCGTGGATGCGCTGCTGCGCGTGCGTGTTGCTGGTGACGATCGCGCCCTCGTAGGGGATCTCCTCGACGGCGGTGAAGTTGATGTGGCGCTTGCCGTTCTTGAACCAGTCCTTGTGGGTGACGACCCGCTTCAGGAACGAGTGCATGCCGACGTGGTTGTTGATGTTGGAATATGCCGCGAACACCTTGGTGACGGGGGCGTTGATCGTGATCGAGATGCTGCTCTGGGCCCGGCTCCGGCCGGAGCCGGCGGCGGGAGGCGTGGTGTCGTAGAACTTCTGGGTGTCCCATGCGGTCTGCCACTCGGCGGCGAGCTGGGCGTCGCTCGCCGGAGTGTCGGCGCTGGCGGGGCTGGAGAAGACGGTGATGACAAGGGCCGCGGCGAACAGTTGGGCCGCGAGGAGTCGAAGGTGCTTCTTCACGTGTACCCCAAGAGGAGGCAATAGGTGCATGTGATCTTCTATCGCATGTTGTTGTGATCTACGAGATTTCGTGGCGAAGAAGTGATAAATTTTCGCGACGCCGCACACCCCGGCGCCGATGTACCGGGCGCTGGTGACCGCTGCTCTAGGGCGCCTTCAGGTGCCTTCCTGCCGGGGCAGGACCACCTCCCGCAGGGTGAGCAGGACGGCCGCGGCGATCGGGATGCCCGGCAGCGCACCCACCACGCCGAGCAGCGCGCCACCGAGCAGGGCTCCGGTGCCGCGCCCGCCCGGGTCCTCGTACGGCTCCGGTCGGCCGCGGCGCCGGAGTCCGCAAAGGGAGATCAGGTCATGTTGACGTACTGGCGGGGCCGGAGGGCGTGGCTGCGGAGGGCGGCCAGGGCGGCTGAGCGTCCGGCGGGGGTGAGGCTGCCGTCGACGCGCAGGCCGAAGGCGTCCAGGCGCCTGTTCAGCTCGGTGAGCGAGGCGTCGACCTCCACGGTCTGCCACTCCGCGCAGTCGATCACCGCCGTGACGTGGTCGCGGTCGGCGGGGGCGCCGTCGGCGAGCAGCATCAGCGCCACCTCCCTGGCCGAGGTACGGAAGCCGCTCTCCCCCGAGACGGGGGCGAGCAGCGCGGAGGCGGCGGTCTCCCAGAGCAGGTCGGCGTCGCCGAGCAGGCGCTCACCCGCCGGGGTGGTCACCAGGCGCCTGCCACTCTGGCGCAGCGCGCCCATGTGGCCCTGGGCCACCTCGCGGACCGCGGCCAGCTCCGCGCCGCTCCAGGTGCTCTCCGCGAGCACGGAACGGGCGAGGTTGTCCCGCTGGGTCAGCGGGATGCCCCCCGGACGGCGGCCCACGGTCAGCAGCCAGCGCAGTGCGCCCAGGTGAGCCTCGTCGGGTGCCGGGATGGGGGCGTGCAGGCGCACCTCGAAGGGCTGGGCGAGCTCGCGCCAGGCGGTGCCCCGGCCGAGGACCCAGCGGTTGAGCCGCTCGCCCTGGACCCGGTGGAGCCAGTTGTCGCCGCCCAGCTCCGGACGGGGCGCGGTGAGCCAGTGGCTGGTGAGCGTCTGCCGTTCGGCGGAGTCGGGGGTGAGCCTTCCCGAGACGATGGCCAGCTCCAGCGCGGCCGAGCAGGCGCCGTGCGCGCCCAGCTCCTCGGGGCCCATGATCGAGCTCCAGTGCAGCTCGGGAACGTCGGGCGGGAGCACGCCCGTGGCGTCCAGGGCGCTCTGGTAGGCCGCCATGCCCGCGTCCTCGCCCAGGCGGGCGTAGGTGCGCAGGATGTGGGCGGTGGTGGGGGAGGAGCAGAGGGCGGCGTAGCGCTCCAGGCCGCCCAGCCGCAGCAGCAGGCCCAGCGCGTGGGCGATCACGGTGCGGTCTCCGGTGACCTTGGAGGGCAACGTGTACCAGAGGAACTCGCACACGTTGAGCTCGGTGATCGTCTCCAGTGGCTCGCCACCGGTCAGCCAGTCGATCGCGCTGCGTGCGTGCTCGGCGGAGGCGGGCTCGGAACGCTCCAGCTCCGACAGGAGTGCGGCCACGTCCGGTGCAGGCATGCCTCGAAGTCTGCCGTATGCGGGCCTGCTCTGACGATGAACGTGACGTAATGGATCCTGCACGGTGCCTACCCTAGGAAATGTCTTCTAAGTGGCTCATATGCGAGCTGTCAGATCCAGCCTTTCTTGAAAAGCATTCGTGAACTCCACTCGGCGTAGGGGATGATCTCGGCGGTGAGCACCGGGTAGAGCCACCAGAAGTTGACCAGTGCCAGCAGGGTGAAGGCCCCCACGATCGCGGCACCGGCCATCCGCCGCCCGGGCGGGGCGCCGGACGGGCCGATGATCATTCCGGCCGCGAGCACGATCGCCAGGATCATGAACGGGACCATGGGGATCGCGTAGAACAGGAACATGGTCCGGTTGTCGGCGATCGCCCAGTAGAACCAGGGGAGCCAGCCCGCGGCGTAGCCGAGGAGCACGGCCCCGGCGCGCCAGTCGCGGGTGGCGACGTACCAGGCGACCATGGCGATGAGGGCGGCCAGGCCGCCGTACCAGATGACCGGGGTGCCGACACCCAGGACCGCCTGCGAGCAGCTGTCGGTGCCGCAGGCGCCCTTGGGGCTCTCGTAGAAGAACGCCACGGGGCGGAGCAGCAGCGGCCAGGACCAGGGGTCCGACTGGTAGTTGTGCGGGGTCGCCAGCCCGGTGTGGAAGCTCAGCACCTGGAAGTGGTAGCTCAGCCAGGAGCGGAGGGAGTCGAAGACGAAGAACACCGAGCCCTGCGAGGTCGCCTGCGCCCAGTTGCGGCCCCAGCCGCCGGGGGAGGCGAACCAGCCGGCCCAGGAGACGATGTAGGTGAGGGCCGGCAGCAGGGCCAGCGCGGGCAGGGCGCTCGGCAGGTCCTTGCCGAAGACCCCGCCGTACGGTCTGCGCAGGCCGATGGCCCTGCGGGCGCCGGCGTCCCAGACCAGGGACATGATCGCGAAGGCGACGAGGAAGAAGATCCCCGACCACT
>NZ_JBEXGU010000150.1:0-22439 GCF_040607515.1 Streptosporangium sp. NPDC005286
CCCAGACGACTGCGGAGCGCTATGGCTTCGCATCCTGATCAAGGATGCTTCCGGGAGGCTGTGACCTGGTCTTTCTCGCTACTTTGCGGCTGGTCGCACGGACCCGAATGGAGGGCCTACCGGATGACCTCTCCGGGAACGGAAGGCTCACTGCGCTGCCCCGAAAGCAGCCCTACGACGCTCTGCTCGTCATGGACAAGAACGGCACCGCGAGCGAACTCGTTCTCCATGACGTCCACCTGTTGGTCAGCAAGCTCGACGCCCTGCCCAACGGCCGCTTCCTGCTGACCGGGACCGCGGCTTGGCACCGTACGCCCGCTTCAGCGGCTGCCAACGCCCAGATCTACGGCCGCGACGGGCGGCCACGCCGTAGCTTCCCGATCGGCCAGGTCGGACACCTCCTTGCCGATCAGCGCCACAATGTATGGACCGGCTACTTCGACCAGGCCATCTACACCGACCCCATCAGCGCGTCCGGCCTTGCCCGCTGGGACACCGGCGGCAACCAGCAGTGGGCATATCAGCCTCCCCCAGGAAAAGAACCCATCGCCGACTGCTACGCGCTCAACGTCACTGACGGCGTCGCATGGGCCTACTACTACCAAGTGTTCTCCCTGCTTGAAATCCATACCGGCGGCCGGCTGACGGTCCGCGACACACCCGTGAAGGGAGCACACGGGCTCGCCGTACATGGCGACCAGGTCACCTTCCTCGCCAGCAGGGGACATCACGACCGCTTACACCGATGTCGCCTGACCGATGACGCCGTCCTCTTGGAGGAGGAGGCGATCCTCACCATGCCAGGTGGCAGGCCACTCGGCCGCCACCGGATCGTCAGCAGGGCACACGCCCCCTACCTGCTCGATCCCTCATCCCACTCCTGGCATGTGCACCTGACGTGACGGCCACGCATCATCCAAAGCAGACCGGCCGAAGGGGTGTAAAGCATCAGCCGAAGCCGCACTGTCAAGCATCAACCGAAGTAGGACACAGAGTCCGCTCACTTGTCGGGGCTCAGGACCTGTGCGACAGATCCGGCTCGGGAGGCGGGTGACACTCCGGCTAGATGATCTGTTGCTCTCCGACGCTTATTGAATCGGAAACTTCCAGTCCGGTCCCGTCCATTCAGACGGGAGTTCTTCGATCTGCAGATCGGAGAAGACCAGGGTCAGGTCGTGAGCGTTGGTCTGGATCCGGACCTCGTGGAAGTCGATGCCGACGGCCGCGGCCCAGTGGCGGGCGGTCGGTGAGTCGGCCACGAGCGTGGCCCCGGGATAGAGCAGCTGCCAGTTGACGCCCCAGACGTATCCGTCGAGGTCGACGCCGGTTTCGTAGGTGATGAGCCGGTCGTCGAGGGACTCGCGCCAACTGTCGGCTCGCACGGTGGTGGTGCAGGTGGCCTGCACGCAGTAGCGGAACAGGTAGCGCAGCGTCGCCGGTGCGATCCCGCTTCGCGGGTCGGCGGTCGCGTGGATCACGAGCTGGTAGTCGCGCATGTACTCCGTGAAGCCATGGCGCAGCAGCGCCTGGTCGAAGACGTCGTCCAATGCCTGCTGCAGCTTCACCGGATCCATGCACGCAGTTCTACCCGACGGCGCGATCTTCCGGTCAGCGCTGGGGCTTGCGGACCTTGAACCGGGCGATGGGCTTGGTAGTGGTGCGGGCGACCTCGGCGACGACCTGACCGGCGCAGGTGATGCGGAAGGTGGCGTCGGCTGCTTCGACGGTCACGGTCGCTGCGGCGTGGCCGATACCGACACCGATGCGCTGTCCGGCGACGGCGATCCAGCCGCGGCTGCTGACCCGCCGCTGCACCCGCACCGGTTCAGTGACCGGCCGGGGCGCGGGCCCGGCGGGCCGCGCATCGCGCAGCCGGGCCGTCTCGTCGTCGGTGAGCGGGTTGGGCAGGCTGCGCAGCAGCGTGGACCCGTCGCTCAGGTGCAGCACGGCACCCTCCAGACGGACGGTCAACCGGCGTCCGGCGAACGGGGAGCCGACCGGGCATGGCCGGCCACCGAGGGAGACCACTCCGGAGGCGTTGACGGTCCGCTCCACCTCGACCGCCCCGCCGGCGCCGGGGCGGGCCGGTGCGGCGGGTTGGAGGCGGGTGCCGCCCTCGGCGATCAGCTGCCGCAGGTGCTGGATAGTGAGCCGGGACGGCACCTTCTTGATCCTCACCCCGGCGGCCAGCAACTCGACGGTGCCGGCATCGGCCCGCAGCGTGAGCGTCAGGCCCGCGCGGTGGGTGCCGAGCCAGAACTGCTGCCCGCAGACGGTCAGGTTGCCCGAGGCCGGCACGACCCGCGTGAACTCCACCGCCAGATCCACCGGATCCATCCCGTTCGCCGACATCACCGGCGTTGCTGGCTCGACCGGCACCGGCACCGGTGCCACCAACACCGGCTCAGCGACGGTCTCCGGCTCGGCCTCAAGGTTGGGGAGTGCTCCGGCGGCGCGCAGGTCTGCCGGCAGGCGCAGCGGCAGCCCCTCGTTGAGGCGGGGGCGGAACCGGTCGGCGGGACGGGCCATGTCCAACCCCTGGTGGGGGCGGTGGGTGTTGTAGTCGGCGACGAAGGCGTCCAGGACTTGCTGGGCGTGCTCGATGCCGTCGAACGGGCCGTGCTCATCGAGCAGTTCGCGTCGCAGGGTCTGGTGGAAGCGCTCGACCTTGCCGGTGGTGGTGGGTGAATACGGGCGGGTCAGCCGGTGGGTGATGCCGTTCTCGCGGCAGATCCGGTCGAACAAAACCTCTCCGCCGCGGCCGAACCGGGCGGTGAACTGCTTGCCGTTGTCGGTCAGCAGTTCCTCGGGGATCCCGTGGCGGCGCAATGCCGTCGGCCAGGGCCAGGCACACGGCCCGGCCGGTGGGGCGGGCCACCACGGTGGCGGCCACGCAGTAGCGGGAATGGTCGTCCACCCCGGTGACGATCTTGCATTCGGTACCGTCGGCCAGCATGATCCTGCCGACGATGTCCATCTGCCACAGCTGCATCGGCTCCGGTCGCTGCCGGCGTTTGTAGTCCTCGCGCCGCCGGCCCCTGGGGACGGGCTGCACCAGGCCATGGCGGATGAGCACCCGGTGCACCGTCGCCCGGGACGGCACCGGTCCGGGGCAGGTGCGGCGGGTCAGCTCCCACACCAGACGGCGGGCGCCCCAGCGGGGGTGGTTGCGCCGCAGCTCGCAGATCAACGCCTCCATCGCGGCCGGGATCCGGGCCGGGGAGGTGTGCGGGCGCGATGAGCGGTCCGACAGCCCGTCCAGGCCCGCATCGCGGTAGCGGCCCAGCCATCTGTGCACCGTTTGACGGGAGACTCCGAACCTTCGGGCGACCTCGGTGACGCTCGCCCCGGATGACACCTGCAGCACGGCTTGGTACCGCTGCTCGACCACGCTCAACTCCGCCAGCACTCGGCGAAGTGTCACACAGGTCCTGAGCACGATCTGTCACGCAGATCATGAGACCTGACACCCCGAGGTCGTCGCAACGCTGGTGACCGTCCAGGTCGGGCAGGTCCGCGCGATCGTCGGAGCGATCAAGTCTCTCGAAGCCGCGATCAACCAGGCACTGGATGCCCATCCCTACGCCGCGCTGTTTCGCGCCCTGCCCCGCGTTGGCACGGTCAACCTCGCCCAGATCATCGGCGAGGTCGGACCCATGCTGGAGCGCGGGCTGAACCCCGACCAGCTCGCCGCAGAGGTCGGGATGGCTCCCGTGACCCGTGCCAGTGGAAAGGTCCACGCTGTGGGATTTCGGCACGGCGCCAACCGGCCCGCGCGAAAAGCCCTCACCCACTTCGCCGACAACAGCCGACACGACAGCCCCTGGGCCGCTGACCTCTACCGACGCGCCCGGGAGCGCGGCAAACGCCACCCTCAAACCGTTCGCATCCTCGGCCGGGGCTGGCTTCGCGTCATACACGCCTGCTTCCGCGACGGCACACACCCTATGACCCCGCCGTCCACCACGTCCGGCACGGCACGGCTACGGCGCTTGAGCAACAACGGAACGGCCAGTGGCGTTAGTGGACCGACGCGGGCGCAGTTACCGCCAACCGTCGTTCCGGACGCTGGCGCAAGGGCCCGCCGCCGCGTGGTAGCGGACCGAGGCTCATCAAGGCGCTCGATCAGGTCGCGGAGATCATGGGGCTGGGCCTGGCCGCACTCGGCGCGGAGGGTCAGGTGGCGGCGATGGCGACGGAAAGCGGCACGGTGAACCTCCTCGAGGGCGGACTTCGCTGGGTTCAGGCGGAAGGGGGTGTGGCGGGCGGCTCTGTGTCAGGCGATGGCCATCGCTGCCAGGGCGAGGATCGAAGCGCCGAACACCACGGTGTGCCGTACGTTCTGGAGGGTCCACGTCCAGGAGGGGAAGCCGTCCTCGGCCGCCTTGAGCAGGGTCGGCACGTCGATGCGGGCCAGCATCGGGTCGCCCTTGCGCTGGAAGGCGGCCTGCACGGACTTCGCGGCGGTCAGCTGGCTGTAGAGGATCACACAGTTGATGAGCAGCACGATCGTCTGGAAGACCCAGGTCAGGGGCTCGGCCCAGGAGCCGTCGAACAGGTTCACCGCGGCCGTCGCCGCCATCACTGCGGCGATCGAGACCGGAGCCCACGTCTCGTGGCCGCCGGCGTCGAACCTCATCCCGTTCTCGGTCAGGACGGTGGTCGGTACGCCCTGGCGCTGCAGTTCCGCCTCGGCGCTGGCCATCGCGGTGGCTCCGTAGCGGTGGCGCACCAGCGGGATGCTCACGAAGGCGGTGGCGACGAGCAACTGCATGACGGCGACGAAAGCGTTCACGGTGGTTCTCCTTGATCGGGCGCTCCTGGGCGCCGACATTGACTTGCACTAAGTTCAAGGCAACCGTAGATCACCACCTGAACTAAGTGCAAGTGCTGTCCTGAACTTTGTGCAAGTCGGGTCGGGTGTCCTATCGTGGGCGCATGCCGCGCGACACGTTGACCAAGGAACAGATCGTCCGGACCGCGATCGAGCTGCTCGACGCCGAGGGCCTGGACGGTCTGAACATGCGCAGCCTGGGCAAGCGGCTCGGCACCGTCGCGACGGCGGTCTACTGGCACGTCAAGAACAAGGACGACCTCATCCTGCTCGCCGGCGACCACGTCTGGCACGAGGTCGAACTGCCGGATCTCGACGCGCTCGACTGGCGCACGGCGGCCACGGCGATGGCCACTGGCCTGCACGCGATGCTCAGCCGGCACCCGTGGCTCGTCCAGGCCTTCGGCTCCCACCTCTTCTACGGCCCGGGCAAGGCGCGCCACGACGACCACAGCCTCGCCGTCTACGAAGCGGCCGGCTTCGTCGGCACGCAGGCGGACCGCGCCGCGGCCACCGTCTTCACGTTCGTGCTGGGCAGCGTCCTCGGCGCATCGGCCGCGGTCTCCCTGACCAGACGGCTGAGCCGGGACGGCGGAGACGCCGAAGCGCTGATCCAGGACACGATGGTCAAGGCGAGCGAGATCGCCATGCAGTTCCCCCGGCTGCGCACCCGCCTCGAAACACCAAAGGCCGTGGACTACACCGCCGCCCCTGATCAGACCTTCGAATTCGGCCTCCAAGCCCTCCTCGACGGCCTTGAGGACCGGCTCACCGGCCGGCCCGGACGCGCCCCGACCACCCATCACGACGCCCGGCGGATATGAAGATCACTCAGGCTGAGCGGAACGCCGGAGGACGGCACCCCCGCCCGCGTCAGCTCCCTAACGCCACTGGCCGTTCCGTTGTTGCTCAAGCCCCGCTACCGCCTGAAGGCTGCCGCGGCGCTTCCGGGTCCTCGCTTCGCTGCGGTCCGGATCACCTTGCCATCGGACAAGTTCTGTCCTCACCGCGCAGCTAAGCAGCACAAACACACTCAGGCGCACAAAGAGGTTGACTCAGGGAACTCACCTAACTGCTGCTACTCAGTAGTGCTGAGGCGATTGCCGCCGCATTCCTCCTTCGCTGGAACTTGTTACCGGGTGACCATGGCCAGAGTGACAGCGACGTCCCCACACGTGAGCACATGCCAGCGGATCATGTCGTCGCTGACGTTCTTCAGGCGATAGAGGTTCTACGAACGGAAGGTGACCGGCCCAGGCGGTTACTGAGGTTGAACTCGTGACGTCGTGAGTAGCTATACCGGGGTGAGGGCCAGGCCGGTTCCCGCGAGGCAGCCATCAATGAGGTCGCTGCGGTACTGGATGGTGCGCAGTCCTTGTCGGATGGTGCGGATCAGGTGTTCTGGGCTGGTGAAGGCGATGTTGGACAGGAATCCGCGCCGCAGCAGTGACCAGATGCCCTCGACCGGGTTCAGGTCGGGGGCATAGCTGGGCAACTGAACGACGGTCAGCCAGTCCTGGGCGGCGGTGAAAGCGCGCATCCCCACGGTCAGGTGGGTGCCCGAGGTTGTCCCAGACGAGCACGATCGGGCCGCCGAGTTGGCGGTGTGCGGCGATCAGCAGGTCCCGGTAGTCGCTCCAGGCGAAGGATTTGCGGCCGTCGGGTCGGGTCTCTGGGCGGGGCCGGTAGATCAGCCGGGAGCGGTGGCCGGGTTTGTAGCAGGCCAGGGCCGCGATCGAGATCCGGCGTCGGGAGCGGCCTCGTACGGTGATGACCGGGGTGCGGCCGCGCCGTGCCCAGGTGCGCATGATGGACGGCGTCATCGACAGGCCGGTCTCGTCTTCGAAGACGATCCAGGCGCCGAGCGCCGCCGCGTATCTTCCGCGTTCGGCCAGGTCTCCTTCACCCAACCGGTCACCGCCGCCGCATCGCGCTCGATCGCACGCCGGGCCGGTACCTGGCAGGAGTAGCCGTTGCGGATCAGCAGCTTGCGCACGCCTTGGAGGGTGTAGGGCAGATGGAAGCGCCGCCCGATCACGGCCGTGATGCGTGCCAGGGTCCAGCGCTGGTCGGGCCAGCCGTGCGCGGTCGGCCCCTTGGCCAGTTCCTGTTCCAGTTCGGCGAGTTGCCGCTCGCCGAGCCGGGGTAGGGAGGCCGGCCCGTGCGAGCGCAGCGCACCGGTCCCGCCGGCCTGCCAGTTCCTGCGCCATCGCTGAACGGACCGGACGGTGATTCGCAGGTCCCGGGCGATGGCCGTGCTGGATTCGTTGCGGGCGAACCTCTCGGACGCCTGCAGCCGTAGTCGTTCGCGGAACGCTCTTCGCTCGGCGGACAGTCCTCCGCCTTGTGCGTACCTCATGATGCCGGTGTACCCGGTAATCAAGGCACGTCAGAACCTACGACACCACGAGTTCAACCTCAGTAACAACGTCCCTGGACGCCGGTGGACATCCCTAGAAGATGATCACAGGATAAGCGTCTCTGAGCAGGTGTTTCTGACGGCGGTGGACGTTCTCGAACTGGCTACGGATCAGAAGGTCGGGGGTTCGAGTCCTCTCGGCTGCGCCACCCTGAGAGGGCCTGTGAACAGGCGAAACGCCATCACCTGCCTTTCTGCTTTCCAGAGTCACGCCGTGCCTTCCATTCCTGTGAGAGCCGCTCGCGTGGATCTCCTCAGGAAGGCCTCGGAGATCGAGTCGGTGGACGAGGTCGCATTCGCGGCGCCTGGTGGGAATGTGAGATTGGTAATGGTCGAATTCGAGTTCGTGGTAGCGGGCGTCGAGGGCGGACAGCAGGTGCCTGATGATCACGGGGATGGGGGTGTCGACGGCGACGATGGCGCGTTTTCGGCCGTGATGTTTTGCTGCTCGTCGGTAGCGCTCGACCAGGAAGGTGCTGGAGTGGGAGGCGGCCGCGACGATCTCGCCGAGTCGGCGGTTGCCCTTGCCGGTGGATCCGCCTGACCTCGAACGACATCGGCTGAACCATCTGAAGGAAACATACGTTTGTGGGGCATGAGATTACGAATGACCCTGTTCGTGGCGTTGTTGTCCCTGACTGCGGCCTGCGGAGGTGCGGAATCGGATATGTCGGCGACCCCGGCTGACGATGGGCCGGCGAAGCCGGTTGCATTGTGGGGTGCCGAAGGCGGGTTCGTGACCGCGACCATGAACGTGCTGCGTCCGCCGAGGGTGGTGTTGTACAGCGACGGCCTGGTGATCGTTGACGCGAGCAAGCAGCTGAAGCTCACCGATGCCGAGACGGGCGAGACGGTCGCGTCGATGGAGACGTACCTGACCGGGCAACCGCCGACCGCGGAGCCCAAGCCGGGCGCGCCGATGGTGACGGACGTGCCGACCACCGTCCTCGGGGTACGGGGGAAGGACGGAAAGATGCTGGAGGTCCGGGCCCCGGCTCTGGACCAGGTCGCGGACTTCTACCCGAAGGAGCTCTCGGAGGCGAAGAAGCTGATGGACGGCTTGGCGACCCGGGCCGCCGCCGCGGGCACCGACTACGTCGCCACCCGCGTCCGCATGGTCGCCGAAGGGGCCGCCTCGGCGGAGGGCAAGCCGGCGTTGTGGCCCGCAGGGGCCCCGGAGCCTTCGGGCATGGTGGACCCGATTTGGCAGAAGGACATCGAGGGAGCGGCGGTGAGTGCGATCATCAAGGCGGTGCCTGCTGGGCAGGAGCACGGCCGGTCACTCTTCAAGACCAGTTCGGGGGCACTCTTCGTGCTCTCCTGGCGGTACCTGTTGCCTGACGAATAGCAAGGGCTGATGACGGGAGCTCACGGCTACTCCATCAAGTCGTCGTCCGCCAGACGCACAAACCATGATGATCAGCAGACCGAAATGGCCGACATGAAGCCTGGCCGTGCCACCGGTGGGTGCTGAAGGCGGGCGGCGGCTGATCCGACCATCTCGCTGCTAACACATCTAAGGCGGATGCTATCCCTCTCATCGCTTATTTTGACCAAGGAGTTCAGGAAGGCCCAATACATCACTAAAAGATCCGTAAGCCCGACATCGGGCTGTTCGAGGTCGCGGCCCGGCGCTGTGGTATGACCCTCGAAGGCGGGGGATGGATGGTCGGTGACAATCTCGTTGCCGACATCAGTGGGGGCAGGCTGCCGGGCTACGTACGATCTGGATCGACCGAGGCGCTTGGGACGGCCACGATCACAGCGCGGATCATGTCACCACCGACGTGCTTCAGGCCGTGGAGATTCTGCACAGCGAGCGGTGATCGAGCGGCCATGCCGCAGCCCGGCGAGGAGTGCCGTACAGCAGCCTCGTACAGCAACACCGTCTTACGCGATCACATCCCGCACCGCATCCACCGCCTGACCAGGGCGCGGTTCCTCCGACCTGGCACCTGCCGTTCACTCGTAATGAAGTGCTCTGGGCGTAGATGCCGCTCCGGGCCGGGGACCTGTGTCGTTGTGCTCCTACCGTGTCGGCGTGAAGGACGAAACGATCAGCCAGACGGTGGCGGCAGCGATCACGACTGCGACGGCGAGATTCTTCGTCCGTCCGGGGATCGTGTTCTTCGACTGTTCGCGGATCAGGCTTCGAGCTAGAGCCTGCCTGACAAATGATCAGGGCCGGTGCAGTTAGATGATCGTTCATGGTGAGACGCGGTGAACTGACCGATAAGGCCTGGCAGCGGATCGAGCCGTTGCTGCCCGCCACGGATGGACGGGGCCGCCCCTGGCGGGGCCACCGGCAGGTCATCAACGGGATCTTGTGGCGGCTTCGGACCGGGGCACCCTGGCGCGACATCCCCGAACGGTACGGGCCCTGGCAGACCTGCTACGAGCGGTTCGAAGGCTGGGACGAGGACGGCACCTGGGGGCGCCTGCTGGAGGAGATGCAGGTCGAAGACGACTCCATCGGCAACGTCGAATGGACCTTCAGCATCGACTCCACGATCTCCAGAGCCCATCAGCACTTTGAAGGCCGGCGCGGCCTTGTATACCCGCAGCCACGCGCACGCCGACTTGCGGGTCACTTTCAGTTGCGGGCGACCTGCGGCGCGGTCACTCCCGAGGAGAACATGTCCGCCGCTCGAAAGCGCAGGCGCTCACGTTGCAGCCGCGCCCGAGCCGACAGTCCTCCGCTGTCTGGATATCTCATATCTCCGGCGTACAGCCAGGGAAATCGAGAGCCATGGCCGGCCCGTGCCGAACGTGACCTCGGCCTTTCAAGGTCGGTACCCCGAGCGCGTGCCCGACGGCCGCCTCGTTGAACGCCCGGATCGCCGCCGTCTCCGCCGCCTTCACCCAAGCGAGGCCGAGGATCGAGGGAGGCAACCCCGTGACGGGGACGAAGCTGACATCCGGGCGCCCGTGGTGAGCCGCCGTGGGAGTGCAGAGCAACATGCCGCCCCGGTTGAGCGCCACCTGGGTCAGTCCCTCCTGGCTGGTGGCCACCGTACCGGCCAGGGGAATGGGGCGGCCGGAAGGGGTTGCGGACGGTGCCACACGCTCGCGCCACGTGCGCGGAGCCGGGCCGTCCAGGCCGATCAGGGATACGCCGGCCAGCTCCTCCGCGCCGATGCTCGCACGGGCGGCCAACGGGTGGTGCGAGGAGACGCCGAGCTGGTACGAGACCCGGTTCAGTCCTTCACCCGTCGCCAGATCGGGCTCGTCCACCGGGAGCAGCGTGAACGCGATGTCCACCTGCCCGGCCCGCAACCTGCCGAAGGGGTCGGAGAGCGGGATCTCCACCAGCTCCGCCTCGCACCCCGGATACCAGCGCTCGAAGGCACGCACGCTGCCGGTGACGACATCCGTGGGCGTGGCCAGGAAGCCGATCCTGATCACGCCTCTTACCTCGCGGGCGGCCGCCTTGGCCCGGCTGACCGCGTTCGCGAGGCCGTCGTAGGAGGGGCGTAGGTCGGCCAGGAAGCGTTCGCCCAGGGGCGTGAGGCGCACGCGCCTGCTGGTCCGATGGAAGAGCCGACCGCCGAGCCTGGTCTCCAGCGAGCGCATGAGCTGACTCACCCTGCCGGGTGACAGGTAGAGGCGCTCGGCCGTACGCGCGAAGTGCAGCTCTTCGCTGAGCACGACGAAGCACTCCAGCTCCCTGAACTCCACCCCCACCTCCATCCGATCGCTTAGTCCATCTAAACCAAGCCTTCGACCTTCGCCATTGTTCCCGCTGGTGGCCGGCAGAAAGCTGGCCGGCATGACCATGACTGATGTTTCCGCCGCCCCCCGGGCGCGCTGGCTCGCCGTGTCCTCGGTCGCGGTGGGCACCTTCACCATCGTGACCAGCGAGATGCTGCCCGTTGGCCTACTGACCTCGATCGCCGCCACCCTCGGCGTCTCCGACGGGACGGCCGGGCTGATGATGTCGGCGCCCGGACTGGTCGCCGCCGTCTCCGCGCCCGTGCTGGCGATCACCACCCGACGGCTCGATCGGCGCATCACGCTGCTGGGGCTGATGGCGCTGCTGGCGGTGGCCAACCTGGCGGGCGCGTTCGCGCCGAACTACCCCGTCATGCTGGCCGCCCGGGTGCTGACCGGGGTGAGCATCGGCGGGTTCTGGGCCTTCGCGGCCGGACTCGGCCTGCGGCTGGTGCCCGAAGGGTCCGTCGGGCGGGCCACGTCAATCATCTTGGCCGGGGTGTCGGTGGCGTCGGTACTGGGGGTGCCCTTGGCGACGTTCATCTCGTCGTTCGCGGGGTGGCGGACCGCGTTCATCGCCATGGGGGTGCTGGCCCTGGCCCTACTCGCGCTGCTGGCCACCACCCTGCCGCCCCTGCCCGGCGAACCCCGAGCCCGCGCGTCCGAGCCGTTGCCCCGCGAGGCCCCGGCCCGCGCGTCGGAGGGACGGCTCACGTGGCTCTCCGGCCGGCTCAGGGTCGTCCTCGTCCTGACCGTCCTGATCGTGTCCGGCCACTTCGCGGCCTACACCTACGTCCGGCCGTTCCTGGAGCAGGTCTCGCACGCCGGTCCCGCTCTCGTCAGCACCGCCCTCCTCCTGTACGGCGCCGCGGGCGTGGCCGGCAACTTCGCGGCAGGCGCATGGGCGGCCAGGAACCCCAAGCCGGTCCTGGTCACGCTGGCCGTGCTGATGGCACTCTCCATGGCGGCGCTGCCCCTGGTCGGCCTACCCCTGATCGTGCTCATGGTGTGGGGCCTGGGCTACGGCGGCGTGGGGGTGACCCTGCAGCTCTGGATCATGCGGTCGGGCGGCGGCGAAATGGGCACGGCGCTCTTCGTCGGTGCCTTCAACGTCTCCATCGCGCTCGGCTCGTTCGCCGGCGGCCGGATCGTGGACAGCGTGTCGATCTCCGCGGTGATGTGGGTGGGAGCGGCGCTCGCCGTGGTCAGCGCGGCCACCGCCGGCGGCTCGGGCAGGAGTAGGACGACCGGTTCATGAAAGGATCGCGCCTGATCGGGGTGCCGCAGCGGGAGGAGGGCCGTATCGACCGGATTGGTAGTGCCGGCCACATCACCGATCTTCCTGCTGGCCGCATCGCGCTCGCCTCAGCCCCGCTGACATGCTGTGGCCGGACGGAGTACCCCGATCCACCAGGAGAAGTACGCATGCGGAGCGCATCCTGTCAGCACCGGCTCGCTTCATTCCTCGCCGCCGCGTTGCTGGCGGTCGTGGGGACGGCCGCCCTGGCACCGCCCGCTGCGGCGGCAAGCGGTCACGATCCCGTACCCGAACTGCGCCGCAAGGCCCATTCCCTGCGCCATACCGCGCCGTCCGGCGATCTGGGTGACCTTCGCCCGCTCGGCCGGGCGGTGGGCGAGGCCGCGGTGGTGGGGCTGGGCGAGGCCACCCACGGAGCACATGAGTTCTTCACGATGAAGCACAGGGTGTTCCGCTACCTCGTTGAGGAGAAGGGGTTCACGACGTTCTCGCTCGAAGCGGGCTGGAGCGCCGGGCTGCGGCTGAACGACTACGTCCTCCATGGGAAGGGCAACCCGAGAGAGATCATGAAGGAGGAGTTCGGGAAGCTGGACATGTGGGCCGTCCAGGAATACCTGGACCTCATCAGGTGGATGCGCGGCTACAACACGCACCATGTGAGGAAGATTCAGTTCATGGGCGACGATGCCAACTATCCGGCGGTGGGCGGGCAGCTCATCAAGATGGTCACCGACTACGTGCGGCGTTACCAGCCCGCCCTCCTGCCGGAGATCGATGCCCACTACCGGAACCTGCGCGCCGTGCGGGATGCCGACGCCTTCTTGAGCCTGCCGCTGACCGAGCGCGAAGTGCTGGTGTCCCAGGCCGGCCAGGCCCTGGACCTGCTGCGACGGCATCCGGGGCCGGACCGGGACAAGTACGCGTGGGCTGCGCAGAACGCGCGCTCAATCGTCCAGAGCGCCACCGCGCTGTCCTTCGACACCGACGATCCGGAGCAGGTGAGCAAGGCTCTCCGGTACCGTGACAAGATCATGGCTGACAACGTCGCATGGTGGCATGAGCACACGGGGGCGAAGATGCTCCTGTCGGCCCACAACGCACACGTGGCATACCTGCCGTACGACGCGAAGCTCTACCCCAAGGTGCAGGGCGCTTTCCTGCGCGACCGGCTGGGCACCCGCTATGTCACCATCGGTCTCGCCTTCGGCCAGGGGTCTTTCAGGGCGCAGGACGCGAACGGCCGGTGGCGGACCGTCACGGTCGGGCCTCCCGAGAAGGGAGGCAACAACCATGCACTGAGCCGGGTCAGCCCGTCCGACTACTTCCTGGACATGCGCACCACATCCGCCTCGGCCCGCGCCTGGCTCGACAGGCCGCGGCGTACGCGTGACGCCGGCAGGCTCTGGCCCGAGCCCGAGCGCATGGTCTCGCTCGGGAAGTCCTACGACGCGCTGATCTATCTGCACGAGACCACGGCGGCGCGCCCGCTGTCCTGATGGCCGCGGGCTTCCACCATTACCCGGAGCCGTGCCGCTGCCGTAAGACAGACCCGCCTTCGACCATTACCTGGTGGAAAGTCGCTGAACGATGAGGAGTTCGCCGCGTTATTTGATGCGTGCCAGCCCAGGGTGTACGCGTACGCGGTGAGCAGGTGTGGTCGCCGGCTGGGCCGGGGACCAGACATCGTGTGGAAGGCGCTGCTGAAATGGGAGGGGCCGGCGAAGCCCGCCTTCACGGCCGCCGTGCTCAGATCCGGCCATGTTTCCAGCAGGGTGGCCATCCGTAGCATGCGCGTCCACAGACGGTAGCGGCGGAACGTCGTCCCCGTCTGGGCTCGGAAGAGCCGGAGGAACGCCGACATGGACAGTCCGACGTACAGCACCTGACTGGGCCACAACCACAGCGCAGCCCGATCGCGACACGTTTCTGAAAGCGGTGCTGGTTGCATGCGGGCATGCTGGCCAGCACTTCGATCGCCCCTTTTCCCCCATACAAGGACTGACATGTGGCTTGACCGCGCCGCGACCGCTCTGCTTCTCCTCGCCGGGGCGGTGAACCTCCTCCCCGGCTTCGTCGCGTTCGCGCCGTCCCAGCTTACGACGGCGTACGGAGTGTCGGTCGACGGCGCTCACTCCGCCGACCTGACGGTGCTCCTGCGCCACCGGGCCGTCCTACTGGGGCTCGTCGGGCTCTCCCTGATCTGCGCGGCGTTCATCTCGTCGCTGCGTATCCCCGCCGTCACGGCCGGGGCGATCAGCATGGGATCGTTCCTGCTGCTCGCGTACTCCACGTCGGGTCTCAACAGCGCGACGATGCGCGTGGCGCGGATCGACGTAGCGGCGATCGTGTTGCTGGCCGTCGCCGCTGTCCTTGTCTGGCGGAAGAACGCCTGAGTCTCTCCGGGCCGGTGGCGCGCCTCACGCGCCCGCGCGTAAGTGCGGTATCCGGTGGAGCCACCCGCGTCTGTCAGCGAACCGCACAACCAGATCAAGCACTTGAGTCACCAGGTCAGAGAAGCAGATGCCCCGGGTGTACGGCCACAGAAAAGCTTGTTCGGTGCGTAAGCAGGGACCTAGGCTCCCGACCATGAAGCGCTCGACGATTGCGGTGCTTGTCGTCTGCGTAGGGGGCGCTGCTGCTTTGGTCGCTCTTGTCGCTTTCCTGATGCTTCCCGATGGGTGTACCGCTGAGGATGACCGGCTCGCCGCTTCCTTGGCCACGCTCAGCATTCTCGATGCTCATCCGGCGACCGCGACGCCCCAGGGGGGGCGCAGCTCCGGTTGCCACGGTGATGGCCGGCTAGTGAACGTGTTGCAGTCCTATCGCTCTTCAGGCCCGGTAGCCGATGTGCTGTCCTTCTATCGAGACGCCGCGATCATGGATGGCTGGAAACCCCCTCCGGGGGAGGATCGTGAAGGGGTGAGCTGCTTCGTCAAGTCCGTTGGTGGTAGAGACGTTGGCTTCTCTGTGTGGGTCGTGAAGGAGGAAGGCGAGGAGTACGACGTAGACGTGACCTCTTCCATGACCGGCGGCGGGGGCTGGTGTTGACATCGAGGAGATCGTGATGAGGCGCGAGTGATGTCTAGCTCAGATAATGCTGCAATGGTGTTTCGCGGGCTGTATATCCTGATTGTTTCGCTTGTGGTGGTAGGGGCTTCCGCCTGCTCGGTCATACCTCAGCCGCTGATTTCCAAGATGACCGGAAAAGAGTCCTACCGCGAACCGAGCGAAGCGATGATGCCTACGCTCAAGATGGGTGACGTGGTCACCGGCCGGGTGACCGACGGGACGTACGTGCCCAAGGCGGGTGACGTCATCGCCTTTTTGCCCCCGGAGTCGTGGGGCGGTAGCGGTGGCTACATGATCAAGCGAGTCATCGGCGTTCCAGGGAGCACGGTCGGTTGCTGCGACCTGCGGCATCGGATGGTCGTTGACGGCAAGCCGGTGGATGAACCGTATGTGACCAACGAGCGGGCTTCGAATCTGACCTTCGGGCCGGTGGTCATCCCGGAGGGACGTATCTGGGTCCAAGGCGACAATCGCGATGTCTCTCGTGACTCGCGTGGCCACCATCGCGCGGGGGCCGACGGCACCGTCCCCGTGTCCAACGTCATCGGAGTCATCGATGTCAGCACCGCGAGGTAGAACCCGCTCATGAAGCGTTCGACGATCGCGGTGCTCATGGCTGCTGGTGTGGACCGGTGCTCTGATCGCTCCTGTCGCTTTGAAGTGCTTCAGAGGTTCCGGACAGTCAGGGCCTGTCTTGTAGATCTTCTGGCGTCTGGCGGGTGACGTGGGATGCCGGGAGAATCGTGTCACCCAGCTCACATCGTGATGATCTCGGGCATCGATGTACCTGTCGAGAAGGGCTTCACGGAGGCACAGGAGGAGGTCGGCTGCCATGGCGATCACTGCTTTGATCCTGTTCATCACGTTCCTGGTGCTCGTGGGTGGTGTGCGCACGTGGGTTCAGGTACGTCGCACCGGTGACACCGGTGACAGGCGTGCGGCAGCCCGGCGTGATCCGGTGCAACGGCGGATCGACGGGCTGGCCGCGATGGGTGCTCTGGCCCTGGGCGTGGTCTCTCCGGTCGCCGCCCTGGTGGGACTGGGGCCTGTGGTGGAGAGTTCGCTGGTCGAGGTCGGCGGCCTGGTGCTGGCGGTCCTGGGGATGGTCGCCACCTTCGCCGCCCAGCTGGTGATGGGTGATTCCTGGCGGGCCGGTGTCGACCCCGACGAGCAGACCACGCTGGTCACCTCGGGGCCCTTCCGGTTGGTCCGCAACCCGATCCTGACCGCTGTGCTGGTCACGTGCACCGGATTGACCCTCATGGCGCCCACCGTGGTCGGCCTGGCCGGGCTGGCCGCCGTCGTGATCGCCAACCAGTTGCTGGTCCGCCGGGTGGAGGAGCCCTACCTGCGCCGTGTGCACGGCGAGGACTACTTGCTCTACGCCGCGGCCGTTGGCCGGTTCGTGCCTGGCATCGGCCGCCTCAGGTAACCTCGCCCCCGCCGCCGACGGCGTGAGATCCGGCACACCATTCCACGCAACGAGGTCGATCATCTGCGGACCGCTGACCCGCACCACCAGAGGTTGTCCGGAGCCATCGGGGTGTCGCGTCGGCGAGCAGGTTGAGCAGGGCGACGTGCACTCGGTTACTCCGGGGGCGGGCGGAATCAGATAATCTGATTTCATGAAGGTGATGACTGCCACCGAGGCATCTCGGAGCTTCGCGGCCGTTCTGGACGAGGCCGAGCGAGGGGAGACAATCATGGTCACGCGCGGGGGTAGGCGAATCGCGGTTATCGGCCCCGCGCCCACGGCGCCAGGGCGTATGGTCAAGGCCTTCCTGGCCAGAAGCGCGGGAACGCTGGACGCCGATTTCGAGGCCGACGTCGCGGCGGCCCGGGAGGCGGTCGACGACGAGATGAGGGACACGTGGCCCGGCGCCTGATCCTGGACACCGGCGTGCTGATCGCCGCGGAGCGAGGCAGGGCCTCGGTGGACGCGGTGATCGGAGACGCCGATGATGTGGCGATCGCCGCGATCACCGTGGCCGAGCTGCTCGTCGGCGTGGAGATGGCGGACGCGGCACGCCGCCCCGGCCGGCAGGCCTTTGTGGATGAGGTCCTCGCGTTGATCCCGGTCGAGGAGTACACCACGGACGTCGCCAGGGTCCACGCTCGCCTGATGGCACATGTGCGACGAGAGGGGAAGACGCGGGGCGCGTACGATCTGCTGATCGCCGCGACGGCCGCGACCACCGCGAGAACCGTGATCACGATGGACTCGTCCGCCATGTTCGACGATCTACCCGGTGTGCGGGCACAGGTCGTTCCCCGCTGAGCACTGACGGCAACGTCCATCACCGCGGCCACACGTGGGGCACCGTCGGCATTCCGTTACTTCCAGGTTGCGGCCCGGGAGCCGGGCGACTGGAGCTTGCGGCGCAGGTCACCGGCCTGAGGGTGGCCGAGATCGCGGAAGATCTCGTACGCCTCCAGCCAGCGCTCGCGGGCCGTCTGCGGGTCCCCGGTGGCCTCGCTCGCGTCACCGAGGTGCCCGAGCAACTGGGCCCGTAATTCGGGGCTGTCCATCGTGCCGGCCAGCCGGAGGCCACGCCCGTAGTGCCGGATCGCGGTCTCCGGGTCGCCCAGCCGCTGGTAGAGCAGGCCCAGCGTGTCCAGGGTGACCACCTCGTTGGCCCGGTTACCCGCCCGTTGCTGTAGCTCCAGCGCTCGCAGCTGGAACTGCAGCGCCTGTTGGTAGGCGCCGAGCTCGGAGTGGTACCAGCCCACCGCGAGGCTGGCCTTGCCCGCCCAGAGCGGGTCGTCGAACTCGGTGAAGAGTGACAACGCCTGCTCGGCCTGGTCGAGCGCACGCTCGCTGTCGCCTTGCAGCCAGTACACGTAGGACAGCACGAAGCGGTTTTCCGCCTCGCCCGCCCGGTCTCCGGCGGTGAGACTCAGCTCGAGCGCCTGCCGCATGTGGGCGTGCGCGTCGTCGAACCGGTCGAGCCGGCCGTTCACCGCGCTCAGGAAGCGGTGCGCGTGCGCCGCCGCCGGGCGGTCGGTCATGGCGGTCGCCGCGCGCAGCGCCACCGCCCACGCCGCCCCTTCGTCGTGCCAGCGCCGCTGGTCGTTCAGGAATGTGTCCAGCGCCCAGCTCAGCTGCCACGCGTGCCGGTGCATGCCCTCCTCCTCGGCCTGCCGCAGCGCGGTCAGCAGCACCGCCTGCTCGGTCTTCAGCCATGCCAGGGCGGCCGGGAGGTCGAACACGCGTTTCGGCTCGGCCCCGTCCGCAGGCGCGCCGAGGGTCATCGGGATGGGCGCGCGCACCGGATTCAGCACCAGCTCCGCGTGGTACGCGGTGTGCGTGTAGTGGTCGAGCAGCCGGGTCAGCGCCGCCTGCCGCACGGCCTCGGACTCCTCGGCCCGGGCGCGCTCGCCGGCGTAGGCGTGCAGCAGGTCGTGCATCCGGTAGCGGCCGGGCGCATGCTCGGTGATCAGGCTGGCGTGGGTCAGTTCGGCCAGCGTCCGCCGGACATCGGGCAGCGCCCGGCCGGCCAGCGCGGCCGCGGCGGCCACCGAGATGTCGGCACCCGAGGCGAGCCCGAGCAGCCGGAACAGCCGTGCGGCGTCCTGGCTCAGCGCATCGTAGGACCAGGAGAACACGGCGTCGATCTCGAGGGCCGCGAGCCGGCCCCCTGGGTGGCGCAGCTCCGCGGCGATCGCCTCGGGCTGGAAACCGGTCAGCCGCGCCCGCGCACCGACCAGCGCCAGCGCCAACGGGAGCCGTCCGCACGCGGCCGCGATCGCGGCCACGGCGTAACCGTCCGCGACCTCAGGCCCCGGGCGCCGACCGGTGTCCGCCGCGGACCGGGAACGGTGCGGCCCGGCCTCGGCTGCGGGTGACCGGGTGTTCGAGTCGGTCTTCTGCGGGGCGCCGATGCCGAGCCGGTGGCTGAGCAACTCGACCGCCTCCTCGATGTCCGGGATGTCCAGCGTCAGCGCGGCGGCACCGGTCTCGGCGATCAGGGCGGTGAGCTGCCGGCGGCTGGTGACGACCGTGCGGGCGGCCGGGCCGGCCGGCAGCAGCGGCCGGACCTGGTCGGCGTCGCGGGCGTTGTCGAGCACGACCAGCAGGTGGCGGTCGGCGGACCGGCTGCGGTAGAGCGCCACCTGCGCCGCGAAGCCGGTCGGGACGCGGTCGGGCGGCACCCCGAGGGCGTCCAGAAATCCGCGGACCACCTCGGCCGGATCGACCGTGGTGTGCTGGGAAAAGCCGCGCAGGTCCACGTACAGCCGGCCGTCCGGGAAGCTCGGCGCGACCAGGTGAGACCAGTGCACGGCGAGTGAGGTCTTGCCCACTCCGGCGGGCCCGGAGATGGTGACCACCGCGGCTGTGGCCGCGTCGAGCGCGCGCAGCGCCTCGGCGCGACCGGTGAATCCGTCGACGTCGGCGGGTAACTGCGCGGGCGCCGGTGGGTGTCCGGCGTCCGGCTGCGCGGCGAGCTGGAAGGCGGCCCGGTCCGCCGGGGACAGCTTCAGCGTGTCGGAGAGTACCCGGACGGTGCTGGACCGGGGCACCGCGACGCGGCCGGACTCGATCGCACGGATCTGTCGCTCGCTGATGCCGGACAGGGCGGCCAGCTCCTCCTGCGTGAGCAGTGCCCGAATCCGGAAGTCACGCAGCACGCTGCCGAACATCGATCCCCTTCTCGCCGGTCCACGGTATTCGATCACGTTCGTGGCGTTCGCAGCCTAACCGCCGGTTAACTGCCGGTCGAGCGCCTGCCGCCGGACCGCCGCGGTTGGTTCGCTGGAGGGACCTCACCGGTCCTACCACTGGAGGAAAGTTGACGTTCCGCACGCGAAGACGGCGCTCGCCGCGGGGGCAGCGCCGACGATCGCATGACGGGCGTGGTCGTCGCGATCGGCATGGCGATCGGCCGGCGGCGAGGCGTGCGGGGTGACCGTCGGATACGGCCCCCCCGGCGCGGCGACGTGGGCTACGGCAGGACGACATGTCACGAGAACGTCGTGATCGACAACCCCAACGAGGCGGCTCCAGGTCCATCGGGCCGGGCGGCCACGCCTGACAGCCGGGCACTACGGCCAGTACGAGCGCACGGTGAGCTGCTGATCGCAAACGTCCGGTGATCGGCCGGAGCGGGTGGCCCGGCCCGCTCCGGCCGCCGAGTTCCGCGGACGGGTTCGCCAAGCCCGGCCGCCTTGATGTCGCGGAACGGCGTTGGGCTCTCTCCCCGGAGTTCCGGCCACGCCGAAGAGCTGTTTCCGCTGCCTTACTTCCGGACCGGGCCGGGGGTTCGTTTCCGCCATCCCTCTTCTTGGCCCTACAGCCTTACGGGAAGCCATGAGCACTATTCGCATGAGAGCAATCACATTTCTGACAGTGTCGGTTCTATTGCTGTGCGCGTCGATGACGGTCTCGGCGCAGAGTGCCGGCGCGCACGCCACCACCACAGTGATGACGCAGACCGGCTGCGATCACATCCGTGATCGATTCCCGTCACTCGCCCGTCAAGGCAAGAGGAAGGTGCTGTGTGTCGCGCCGGTGGCGCAACGGCCCGGCAGATCGGTCCTGAGTTCGACGAGCGCCGCCGCCGACCCACCACCCCTGCCCGGCTGGTGCATCGACCCCCCTGACGATCAGTCGAAGAGCGCGTGGAAGACCAGACGATTCGCCGCCTGCCTGATCAACTAAGCGACCGTCAGCGTCTACGACACCACCACAGGGCTTCTGCTCGGCCGCACCACCGTGAACTACATCCATTTCATCGGCATGTTCTACGACAGCCTGGAACTCACCGATGTCTTCGCGATCGTCCGCTTCTTCTCCGAGGGGGAACTGGTCCCGAATGACGCGATCAGCTTCCGCCTGGTGGCCAGTTGTTCCGTCGGCTGTACGGCGGGCGACTTCGGCCCTGCGATCACACTGCCCGACAGTTCCACCCAGTCTCTGACCCCACCCGTACCCCATCTGGTGAACGTGCCCCAAGGTGGCCAACGCACCGTTCACACCACCTATGAGCTGCAGCTGACGCATCCGGGTGGGGACACGGAAGTGATCAATTATTTCCCGCCCACCCAGGGCCCCTACCCCTCGCCGGACATTCGCTGCGACAGGATTCTCAGTGGCGCCGGCTGCGTCATACCGAGTTTCGCCCCCACGCTCAACGGACTGGCCGACTATCCGGCGGTCAGCGCTCACATCAGGACGGCGCAGGCCGGTGGGCTTCCCGGGGCACCCGGCACCACGCCCCTACACCGGCTGGCCGACGCGGCCAAGGCCAAGAAGAACCGGGACACGGCATGCCCCGACTCGCTGCCCCGTCCCTCAGGGCAGACATGCGACGAATACCCCATGGCACGTACCTGGGAGGGCGCCTGGACGAGCGGCGGCGCCTTCAGCCGGGCCATGGTCCCTGAGGCGGAGAACGAGGGCGCGGGAGGGAAGTTCGGAGCACTCGTCCGCTACCAGCGACTGCTGGACCGGGATGCCTTCTGGGTCGATCCCAACTGAGTCGCCGGTACGCCCCCTTCACGTTCCCCTGCCGGGCCCGGTACCGGACCGGCCGTTACGTAGATCCGCCTATGAAAGGACAGTCATGACAAGCACGAACGCGACGACCTCGAAGCGGTTCAGGAGGGCTCTTCTTGCCGTGGTCATCGGAGCGGCGTTCACGGTCGCCGGTCCGATCTCCGCCGCGAGCGCCACTCCATCCGAGTGCGATCAGTCCGGGATTCCCGACTACTACCAGGTCGTCAACGGTTCCAGCCCCAATCTGGGCGACCGCACTCTCCAGTTGTGGAACGGCGGCGCCTTCAACTACAGCTACGCCCGGCTCTCACCTCGCTACTCGGGCGAGCAGGTGTGGGTCGACCGTAGCCTGAACGGGATGCCCAGCAGCCTGCCCATGTACCCCACCACCGAGCAGGTGAACGCGAACGGCGGCTGGAAGCAATGCGGTCCGTTCTCCAGCTCCGAAAGCAGCCTTGTCATGAACTGGAACACCAGCCAGCAGCGGCACTACGCGGTTCGGGCCTGCGCGCGCACCGCGATACTCGGCAGCTTCTGCGGCAACTGGTACATCGACCGGAGCTGACCGGCCGCCACGGCACCGGGCCGGTGGCTCGCACGTCACCACCGGTCGACCACCCCGCCCCCGGCACAGCCCTTCTGAGGGCTGTGC
>NZ_JBEXGU010000151.1:0-22433 GCF_040607515.1 Streptosporangium sp. NPDC005286
ATCTTCGCCCGGATCGCCAATCTCGACGACTCCGCCGACATGGCACTCAGCTGAGCACGCTCGGCCTCGGTCAGCTGAATCTCCACCGCGGAGGGTCCGGGAATTGGCATGCGCATCAGCATACAAACTTACATGGCAAATTTCAGGCGCAGGACACTAGTACTCCAGCCGTTGAGTTCGTGCCGGCCCCGCCAGCAAGATCACAAACTAGATCTTGATCCAGTAGCGCCGTGCGGGACCGTACTCGGTGTCCCGTACGCTTTCGAGGACGCCGCCGTTGTGCTCGATCGTCTTCACCGAGGCGAGGTTGTCGACTTCGCAGACGATCAGCACCCGGTCCAGACCGAGCGTCCGCGCCTCGTCGAGCATCCGGCCCAGTGCCCAGGTGGCTAGCCCACGCTGACGTGAAGACGGTCGGACACCGTACCCGATGTGGCCGAACTGCAGTACGTAGTCGTTGAGCCCGTGCCGCAGTGCGATCCCGCCGTGCACCCGGTCGCCCTCGACGATCCACCGATACATGCAACTCATTCGGCCGGCCTCCACCGGCTTCGCCGGATCCGACTCCTCAGCCAGTCGTGCCACCCAGGCCGCGAACCCGTCCGGCGAGTCGACCTCGTCGGACGGCCCCAGCCCGAATCCGTCCTCGTGGAGGCCGGGACCCCACTCGTGATGCGCCTCAAGCCAGGCGAAGTGCAAGCGTGTGGTGGGCGCGATCAGTTCAGGCATACGGCGACGGTACTCATCCAGACCGTCACGATCTACGGCTGGAGTACTGGGCGGTGGTTCCCGGGCTCCGGTCCTGAACCTGGCTGGAGCGACTACGGATCCGGCCGGGAGTCGCGGTCACCGCGACGGCGGACGTAACGCCTGCCGTTCGTGGGCGGCCGGGCGAGGAGGCGGGCCACTGTCCGTCCCGTGGACGTGGCCCTCGCGCCTCTCCCCGGGCGATGACCACCCGGCAGTGCGGACGCCGTTACGGCGCGGGGACCTCCTTCACCAGCTTCGAGCTCCAGGGGCACCAGAGATTTCCAGGCAGGAACGCGCCGCCCGCCTCGTCGAGGTGGTCCTCGACGTATGTCATCGTGGCGTCGCACACCTCGATGGCCACGTCGAAGAAGCCCAGCGTGGCCGGGTCGAAGTGGTAGCTCCAGCCGGGGTTGAACGGAGCGGGACGCCTGATGATCCGGCCCAGCAGGTGGGGCCTCTCCCTGTCCGCGCCGCTCACCAGGTCCCTGGCGTGCTTGATGTCCACCTCTTTGTCGATCTTGACGATGAACGACCTCCTGCTGATGTCGGTCATCTCGAAGTAGGCCGGTGGGTCGGCGGCGCCGCGCCGCGCCGCACCGTCGAACTGCTCGGCCTGGGCGGGCTGGATCCCGGCGAGGGCGAGCATCGCGACCGCCGCGCAACTGCCGATCTTGGTGAATACGCGTCGCATGGAGCATTCTCCTGTGTCGGTTGGGCCGTGATCACAATCACTGGTTGCGTAGTGTATTGAATCAATGACCCATGGTCACAGAAGGCTCTCGGTGTGCCCGCCTCCTCGACGTCGGGCACGAGGAGGCGGCCGACATGCTTTGCCCCCTCGCCCGAACCGTCAGGTCCCCTGTATCGACCTGCCCGACATCGCCCGCCTGTAGCGTGGTCCGGTCGGGTTCCTCCGAGCTGACGATCCGCACGCCCGGGCTCTCGGCCTTGGCCCGCCTGGAGCCCGCCGGCCACCAGCGGTGACGTCTTCGCCGAGACACTGGAGGAGGCATCGCCTTCTCTGAACCGACACCTGTCTCCGGGGCGTCCGTCCACCGGACAGCAGGATCCAGCCGGGAACCGCTGGACGCTGACGAGACGACCAGCGGTTCACGACCCTCACCGGCCTCCTCGCGAACGAGGCTTTCCCGTGTTATCCGGCGTCGACGACGGCCGCGCCGATGTCCACGGCCATGGCCCGGCTTCCGGCCAGGAGACCGCCGTCCACGGGCAGGTCGATCCCGTTGATCCACGATGCGCGGTCGCCCGCCAGGAACGCGACGGCCTCGGCGACGTCGTCCACGGTGCCGACCCGTCCCATCGGATACCACGAGGCAGCCTTGTCCAGGGCGTGCGGATCGGTCGCGAGCCGCTCCTCCCAGATCGGGGTGGCGATCGTGCCCGGCGACACCGAGTTGACGCGCACGCCGTACGGTCCGTACTGGGCGGCCAGGCCACGGGTGAGGTTGAGCAGCCCGGCCTTGGCCGCGCTGTAGGTGTCGTTGCCGAAGTAGCGATGGCCGTTGACCGAGGCCACGTTGACCACGGCTCCCCGCCGGGCCTCGCGCATGCCGGGCAGGACCGCCTGGCACAGGCGGATCGCCCCGCCGAGGACGACGTCCACGTCGACCGACCAGACCGGTTCGGGCACTGACTCGAACCCGAGGTTGCTGCAGACGGCGGCGTTGTTGACCAGGACGTCCACCGGGCCGTGGCGCGAGGTGATCGAGCCGATCGCCGAGCGGACGGACTTCTCCGAGCGCACGTCGAGGTGGACCGGCTCGGCGCCCTCGATGGTGTCCGCGGTCGCGCGCGCCGCGTCCAGGTCGACGTCGGTGACGATCACCGTGGCGCCGCCGCTGTGCAGGACCCGCGCGATCGCCGCCCCGATTCCCCCGCCGGCGCCGGTGATCAGCGCGCGGCGCGGTGAAGTCGCGTCCCGAGGACCAGATGACATGGATCTCCCTTTCTCCGCTGTGGCTCAGCCCTTGAGCGCGCCGGCCGTCAGCCCCTTGGTGATCTGCTTCTGCAGTAAGGCGAATCCCAACAGTACGGGGGTGACCGTGATCATCATCCCGGCGAACAGCGTGGCCCAGTTGGTGCCGTAGTCGGCGGCCTGGCCCAGCTGGAACAGCCCGAGCGGCAGGGGCATCTTCTCCGGCGAGTGGATCAGCAGCAAGGCGTAGAAGAACTCGTTCCAGTTCTGCAGGAAGCTGATGATGGCGACCGACGCCAGTCCGGGCCCCATGAGGGGG
Source organism: Streptosporangium sp. NPDC005286 (assembly GCF_040607515.1). NCBI lineage: Bacteria > Bacillati > Actinomycetota > Actinomycetes > Streptosporangiales > Streptosporangiaceae > Streptosporangium > Streptosporangium sp. NPDC005286. The sequence continues at coordinate 3,006 of NZ_JBEXGU010000151.1, forward strand.
AGGATCACCGAGATGAACGTGCGGGCCGGGCCGGCCCCGTCCATCGCCGCCGCCTCCTCCAGGTCGTACGGCAGGGTCTTCATGAAGCCGACCAGGACGAAGACGTTGAACGGCAGGTTGTAAGTGGCGTAGACGAGAATGAGCCCGAGCCGGCTGTCGAGGAGGCCGAGATCCTGCATGATCAGGTAGAGCGGCGCGAAGGTGACCATCCACGGGATCATCAGCCCGAGCAGGAACGTGCTGAGCACCACGCCGCTGAACCTGAAGGTGATCCGGGCCAGCGGGTAGGCGGCGAACACGGCCAGCACGACGCCGATCGCGGTGGAGGCGACGCTGATGACCACGCTGTTGCCGAAGAACAGGCCGATGTTGGCCTGGTTCCAGGCGTTGACGTAGTTGTCCCAGCGCCAGGCGTCGGCGATCTGCCAGGGGGGTGAGGAGATGAACTCGCGGTTGGTCTTCATCGACACGTTGAAGACCCAGGCGTAGGCACTGATCGAGGACAGCGCGACCCCGCCGAGCAGCAGGTAGAAGAAGAGGTGGTGCGGGCGGAAAGGGGCGCGGGGCCGGGATGGGCCACCCCTGCGCCTCGGGGTGGGGACGGGTGGGCGGGGTGTGGCCGCGGGGCCGGCCGGGGCGGGGCGCTCGGTCAGATCAGTACTGGAGGTCATCGCGCTTCATCACCTTGTTGAGGAGCTTGGCCACCGTCAGCATGACCACCACGAGTACGACGCCGATGGCCGCGGCATAGCCGAAGTCGGCCCGGTCGAAGGCGACGCGGTACATCAGGGTGCCGACGGTGTCGGTCGAGCCGAAGGGGCCGCCTCCGGTCATGATGTAGACGAAGGCGAACGTCTGCAGGCTCTGAACCACCCACAAGATGGCGAGCATGCGCATGAGGTCGAGCATCATCGGCAGCATGATGCTCCAGAACACCCGCCACTCGCCCGCCCCGTCGATGCGCGCGGCCTGCAGGACGTCGACGGGCAGTCGTTCGAAGCCGGCGCACAGCAGGACGATCCAGATGCCGATGCCGTGCCACACGGACACGAACGTCACGGCGGCCAGCGCGGTGGAGGGGTCGCCGAGCCAGATCTTGGCCAGGGCGCCCAGTCCCATGGACTCCAGCGCGGGATTGATCAGGCCGAGGGTGGGGTGGTAAAGGAACTTCCACATCAGCGAGACGACGGCGACCGACAGGACCACCGGGGCGAACACCACGAACCTGAAGAAGCGCTCACCGTGGATCCGCTGCGACAGGGCCCAGGCGATCGCCATGGCCGGCGGGAACAGCATGCCGCTGCCGATGAGGGTGAGCAGGAAGGTGTTCTTGAGCGAGTTGAAGAAGGCGGGATCGCCTGCCAGCAGGCGATACTGGTCGAGCCCGACGAATCGCATCGTTCCCGTGCGGGAGAACTCGTTCAGCGACAGGTCCACCGTCTTGATCAACGGGTAGAGGAAGAAGACCCCCAGCAGTGCGAGCGCGGGTATCAGGAATGGGATGATGATGCGTCGCTGGGCCGCCTTGAGCATGTGGCCTCCCGGGGTTCACACCCGTCCCGCGGGCTCCGGCGTGGGAGCGGGGCACGTGGGACGGGTTCGGTTGAGGGGTTTCAGTTGCCGTGGACCCGGCGCAGTCCCTTGTCGAGGTTGTCGAGGGTCTGCTGGGCGTCCTGCTTGCCGAACAGCAGCTTGGCGATCTCGGGATAGACGATGTCCTTGGCCTTGGACTCCATCAGGCCGTAGTGCCTCGCCTGGAGCCGGTCAGCCTTGGCCACGATGTCGGAAATGCCCGGCAGCCCGGGAGGGCTCGCCACTCCCTTGACCCCGGAGACCTCGCCGATCTCGTTGGCCCTGCGGGTCTGGGTCTCCACGCTGGTGACCCGGCGGATCCACTCCAGCGAGAGCGGGATGTTCTCGCTCTTGGCGGACACCGACATCAGTTGGGCGCCGGCGAGCATGCTCGCCTGGTCGCCGGTCCCGCCGGTCACGGTCGGGAACTGCAGGACGCCCAGCTCGAAGTCCTTGGGGATCACGTCGGCCATCTCGCTGACGAGCCAGCTGCCCATGAGGATCATGCCGGCCTTGCCCTGGAAGAACTGGGCCTGGGCGGCGGTGAAGTCGGTGCCCTCGAACCCCTTGAGGAAGCCCTTCCTGTCACGCAGGTCCTGGAGCATCTGGAGTCCCTTGAGGAACCCGGGGTCGTCGGTGATGTTCCCCTTGCCCTTGGTGAGGACCTGGTTGGTCTTGTCGTATCCGACGGTGCGCAGCCAGATGTTGTCGCTCCACATGCCCATGTAGGGCTCGAACAGGCCGGTGACCGCGATCGGGTCCACACCGGCGGCCTTGAGCCCGTCAGCGGCCTGGATCAGTTCGTCCCAGGTGGCGGGCGGGGTGATGTTGTGCTTCTTGAAGAGCCCCGCGTTGTAGAACAGCACCTGCAGGGACAGCTCGGAGGGGACGCCGTAGATCTTCTTGGTCTCCGGGTGCTGCATGAACTGCATGACCGCCGGGCTGAACTGGTCCAGCCAGGGCTTGCCGGTGGTCGTGTCGACCTGGTCCAGGTAGGGCTTGAGGTCGAGCAGGGCGCCGCTGTCGGCCCATTCCAGCAGCGCCGGGTTGGTGCCGTCGAACATCGTGTAGTCGACGTCCAGCCCGTCGCCCGCGCGCCACCTCTGCTCCAGGGCCGGGCGCGCCTTGGTGTTGGCGAAGGTCGGCTTCAGGTCGGCGCCGGCGTGGTCCTTCTCGATCCCGGCGGCGATGTCCTCCAGGAACTTCAGGGAGGGGGTGCCGACGGCCGGGAGTACGCCGACCTCGATCGAGCCACCCTTGATGTCCTGCTGCCAGCTCTTGGCGTCGGGGGCCTGCTGGGGGGCCTGGTTCGCGCCGGTCGCGCCGCCTGTGCCGCACGCGGTCAGAACCAGGCAGGGAACAACGATAAAACCGACCAGTACCTTACGTGCTACTTTCACCGCAAAACCTCCATTCTTAGTGATATCTGGTTTAGTGTCGTTGTTTCTAGATTTCTGTCTCATTTGCCGGGCTTCGTCCGGATAGATCGGGCAGCAGGTCCGCGAACTCCTGGAGAAAGACCTCGATCCGGCGCAGTTCCTCGGCGTCGAGCAGGTGGGCGGGCCCGCGGCAGTGGGCGCTGTCGATGAGGCCCCGGCGGAACGAGATCTGCTTCTCGGCGGCGATGATGAGCTCGGTGTCGAGCATCCAGTACGAGATGTAGGGCAGCAGTCGCCGGTGCAGGTCCTCGCCGCCGGCCTCGTCGCCCGAGGTGAGCCGGCGCCAGATCTCGACGTAGATCTCGGTGAACGAGCATCCGGGCTGGCTGCCCACCGCGCCGCGCCGCCAGGCGTCGGGGAGTTGCACTCCGGCGTAGCCCTCAAGCGAGGTCACCGGCGGGTCGAGGGCGGCCAGTTCGCCGATGAGCCGCCCGGGTGGGTTGGACTCCACCTTGATCAGCCGGAGGTTCGGGTGAGTGCGCACCAGGGCGGCGATGGTGGCCGCGTCCAGGCTGGTTCCCGTCTCGTTCGGGGCGTACTGCAGCACCACCGGGGTCGGGGCGACCGCGTTCAGGACCGCCGTCACGTGCTCGATCTGGGAGCGGCGTGAGGGGCTGAGGAAGTGCGGTGCCAGCAGGTTGATCAGGTCGGCCCCGGCGGCCACGACCTCGCGGGCCCGTGCCACGGCCATCCGGGTGGTGTGGTCCTGCACCGCGACGATCGCGGCGAGGTCATCCCGGTGGGCGGTTCGCCGCAGCAGGATCGCGGTCAGCTCGCGGCGCTCGTCCTCGGTGAGCTTGTAGTACTCCGAGGCGAACCCGGGAAACATCACGCTCGTCACGCCGGTGCTCAGGACGTGATCGACGACCCGGTCGAATCCCTCGAAGTCGACGTCTCCGGCGTCGGTGAACGGAACCGCGAGAACGGGCGAGATCCCCCGAACCAGGTCCGAGGCGTCGCCGTGGCCGTGGCCGTTGAGAGAGGCCGCCGCGGGAGAGGCACTCGTCTGGATGTTCATTCGCCCTCCTACCTTGATGGGACTTAGTATTCGAAATACCGAAAACATTTTCTTAAATAGGAACGATAGACGCCCAAGTCCTCCCACGACAAGGGGTCGTGGGAGGAAGAGGCGGATGTCAGCCGAGAGAGGGGCCCAGAAGGCGCATGATGGTGCCGCCGAGTACGTCGCGTCGCGCGTCGCCGTCGATCGGCCAGTCCAGCACCCGGCCCAGCTCGGAGCGCGGCACCGCGTAGGGCGCGTCGGTGGAGAAGACCAGCCGCGACGGGCCGATCTCCGGATCCCGGCCCAGCTCGACCAGGACGGTGTCCCATGGCGCGTAGCTGGTGTCGCCGTAGAGGTTCGGCGCGTAGCGCAGCGCCGGTGCCGCGTCGATCCAGAAGTCGGTGGCGCCGCTGCGGCCCATCACGAAAGGCGTCTCCGGCCGGCGTCTGGCCAGGCTGGCCAGGGGCAGTGGCAGCGCGCTCGGAGGAGTGCCGGTGCGGACGTAGACGGGCCACCCCGCCTCGGCCGCGAAGTCCAGCAGCGGATCGAGGAGCCCGTCGAGAAGGTCGAATCCCTGAAGCACGCTGTCCACGTTGAGGGCGCGGGCCCCGGCGTCCCTGGCACGTTCCAGCTCGTCGACGGCAGCTGGTCCACGCCACGGATTGGCGACCGCGTACGGGATCAGCCGCCCCCCCGACGCGGCCGCCGCCGCGGCGACATGCTCGTTGCCGGCCCGGTTGTCGTAGGCGATACAGCGTTCGTCCGGTGCCACCAGGGCCACGTCGATGCCCAGTGAGTCCATCGTCGCGATCAGCTGATCGGCCTCCAGGCAGACCTCGCGTCCCCGCCCCAGCCGTACATGCGCGTCAACGATCAACGGGTTCTCCCACGGTCAGGCCGAGGGCGGAGAGCGCGTCGGCGTGGATGATCTGCTCGATGAGTTCGGCCGGCACGCGCGGCAGCGCGGTACCCTCCAGGATCCTGTTGACGCCGCGCAGCCCCGCCATCGCCTCGCCGGTGTTGGCGATCGGGTAGTCCGAACCGAGCAGGAGCTTGTGCGTGCACCCCCATTCGACCGCGGCCAGCAGCGACTCGTAACAGACCCACGGCCGCAGATAGATCGAGGAGACGTCGGCGTAGACATGGGGGTGCTTGCGGATCGTCGCCACGGTCTCCTTACCCCAGGGATGGCCCATGTGGGCCATGACGATGCGCAGCTCGGGGAAGCGCAGCGCGACCTCGTCGGTCACCAGCGGGTAGGTGTAGCGCAGCGGCGCCGCGCGGATCGGCGACGCCCCCTGATGGAAGAGGATGGGCAGCGCGTTCCGCTCGCAGTAGGCGTAGAACGCCAGCGCGGGCTCCCCGAGCGGATCGAAGTTCTGGTAGTTCGGGCCGAGCTTGACGCCGACGAGCCCCATCTCACGACATCGCTCGGCCTCCTCCAGGCAGTCGGCGGACGTGGGGTCGACGGACATGAACCCGATGCGGCGGGCGGGATCGTTGGCCACGAACTCCGCGGTCGCGTCGTTGGTACGTTCCGGAGCGTGCGGTATGCCGGTCGCGGCGGCCGGGTCGGCCACCGCGATGTTGAACACGATCGCGACGTCCGCCGCGGACATGGCGCTGTCGAAGTCGGCCCAGCTGTTCGTGGTGACGACGGGACGATCGGTGCGCCAGGAGGTGAAGACGCACACCTCCTCGGCCGGCACCGTGTCGCGGTGGGTGGGAGTATGGGCATGAACATCGACGATCATCGAAATTCCTTCATCAGGTCCGCTCGTGGCCGGACCCCCAGTCCGGGGGAGTCGCCGAGCCTGACGCGACGGCCGTCGCTGTCCAGCGGCTCGGCGAGGATGTCCTCGGTGTAGTAGTGCGCGCCGATGATGTCGGAGGGGAACTCCCGCGACAACACCGGCAGCGCGCAGGCGACATGGAGTTGCGCGGCGGCACCGATCCCCAGCTCGCCGTTGGAGCCGATGAGCGTGTCGACCCCGAAGGAGGAGGCGAGCAGGCCCATCGCCACGGCGCGCCCGGGCCCGCCGCTCTTGCCCACGTAGAGGCTGACGCAGTCGGCGGCCTCCGCCCGCACCAGCGCGGTCAGGTCGGCCAGGCCGAAGACGGACTCGTCGGCGATCACCGGCAGGCCAAGGTTCCGCAGCTGCCGCATGCCGTCCAGATCGGCCGGTGCGACCGGTTGCTCGACGAACGCGACACCCTGTTCGGCCAGCGCGGGGATCGCCCGGGCCGCCTGGCTGCGCGTCCACCCTCCGTTCGCGTCGGCACCGAGGAAGGCCGATGGGCCCGCGAGCCCGCGGGTCCGGGACACGCGGGCGACGTCGTCCGCGACGCCGAGCCCGACCTTGACCTTGAACGCCTGGAATCCGGCTGCCGTCGCCGTCCGGAAGACCGAGTCCAGCGCGGGCCCGTCACCGGACAGGGAGAGCTTGATCGGGACCTCGTCGCGGTACGGGCCGCCGAGCGCCACGGCGAGCGGGACGTCGAGAGTCCGGGCGAACGCGTCCCACAGCGCGATGGACACGCCCGCCTTGGTGAACGGGTTGCCCGCGAGCAGCCGGTCCATCAGGAGCTCCAGGCCGCCGACCGGCGCGAGCGGCCGGCCCACCAGGGCGGGGGCCAGGATCTCGCGGATGAAGTGGGCGGCGCTGACGCCGTCCTCGCCGCTCCACAGCGGTGTCGCGCTGACCTCGCCGTACCCTTCGACGCCGGTGCTGGTCACCACGCGAACCAGCAGGAAGTCCGAACGGGCGTGGGTTCCCCTGGCGCCGGTGACGACCAGGCCCGGGTGTACCTGGAGGCTGATCGCCGCGGTGTGGACCGCGACGACGGTCGGTCTCACCGCCCCGCCAGCAGTGCGCGGGGGTTGTCGACCAGCATCGCCCGGCGCTGCTCGTCGGTGATCCCCCACCCGTCGATCTCGGCCACCCGGGCCACCGCGTAGTCCTGGCTCTTGCGGTCCGACAGCCCGGCGTCGGTGCCGAACAGGACCTTGTGGGAGGGCGCCCGGGAGAGGATCTCGCGCGCCGCGTAGGGCGGCGTGCCGCAGATGCAGATGTAGAGGTTGGGGGTCTCGATGGTGAGGGCGAGCGACTCCCGCCAGGTGTCGTGCAGCCCGGCGTGCCCCAGGACGACCGGCAGGGAGGGGTGCCGCCGGGCCAGGGCCGCGATCTGACCGCCGGTGGAGTAGGGCGGTGTCCCGTCATGGCTGAGCAGGATGCCGCCGCTCTGGGCGAGGACGTCACAGATCGGGTCGAGCGCCGACTCGTGCATGCTGAAGCCCTGCAGCCACGGATGCAGCTTGAGGCCGCGCAGCCCGAGCTCGTTGAGCATTCGGTCGACCTCTCCGGGGGCGTCCGCGCGGCGCGGATGCACGGTCCCGAAGCCGGCGAGCCGCTGCGGGTACTCCCCGACGAAGGCGGCGAGGTCGTCGTTGGTCTCGGGAGTGGCGTCGAAGAGGCCGTCGTGGCTGAGGACCACTGCCTGGTCGATGCCGGCCGAGTCCATGAAGGCGACGAACTCGTCCGCGCCGAACGTGACGCCGCCCAGCCAGCTGGTGGTGCGCCAGGTGGGGGTGTGGGTGTGGAAGTCGATCACAGGACGCCCGCCAGCTCGACCAGGCGGTCCGCCGCCCGGCCGACGAGGTCTTCCAGCCGCCGTTTACCCTCGTCGGCCTGGGCCAGTTCGGGCCGGTCGGTGAAGCCGTCGATCCGGCGCCACACGGCACCGGAGTGCAGGTCCACTCCCTGGACGGTCACGACCTCGGGCACCTGGGGTCGGGGGGTGCGCGGGCCGACCAGGTCGGGCCGGAGGGCCAGGACCATCGAGGTCTCGAACTCCCCGGCGTGTCCCGGCACCGGCGGCTCGCCTTCGGTGTCGGCGAGCCGCCAGTAGTCCAGGTGCGCGACGGACAGGTCGAACCGGGTCGAGCCCACGGCGGCCGCGGCGTGGCAGACCCCGACGTTGCCGCCGTGCCCGTTGAGCAGGACCACCCGCCGCCCGCCCTGCGCCGCGATCGAGCGCAACAGGTCGCAGATCACGGCCAGCAGCGTCTCCGGTGACAGGGAGAGCGTCCCGCCGTAGGGCAGGTGGTGATCCGAGGCACCCCAGTCGATCGCGGGGGCGACGATCAGCGGCCTGTCGCTACGGCCGGCCGCCGCCGTCGCCGCACTGTCGGCGACTGCGGCGGCGATGAGGGCATCCGTCGAGGTCGGCAGGTGCGGCCCGTGTTGCTCGGTCGCACCGACCGGGATGATGACGACGGCCTCGGGCAGGTGCCGCCTTAGCCGGTCACGATCCGTTTCGGACCATCGCAGAGCTATCGACACATCAAACATCCTTCGATATATCGTATTTATTTCCGATACATCGAATCTTAGGAGCCGACGAACTCGGATGGCAATGACCCGCTCCGACATCCGAGCCGCCGGGAGATCACGATGCCGAGATAGACGACGCCCGCCGCGGCGGCGTCGCGCCGGTCGCCGACGAAGTCACGGGCGAAACCGGTCACCCCGACCGCCCCGGTGATCCGGCCCTCGGCATCGAAGAACGGCGCGGCCAGGCAGGAGATCTCGGCCTGCTCCTCTTCCTCCTCGATGGCGTAGCCGTCGGCGCGCACCCTCTCCAGCAGTTCCATGAACGCCTTCGAGCTGGACTCCCGGGCCCGCGGTCCCTGCCCGGCCGCCAGTCGCGGCAGCAGGACGGCAAGTTCGTCGGCGGGCAGGTGGGCCGCGATGGCCCGGCCCAGCGCGGTCAGGTCGAAGGGCGCGACCTTGCCCGGATAGGTGTCGAACTGGATGAAACCCGGGGTCGCGGCCTTGGCCACGTAGACCACCGACGCGCCGTCCAGGACCCCGATGTGGACGGGCATCCCCAGCTCCTCGGCGAGCGCGCGCATCTCGGCGGTCGCGATCTGCGACAGGTCGACCTTGCGCACCAGCTGGCTGGCCAGACTGTAGAGCCGCAGCGTGGGACGCCAGAAGTGACTGCGCCCGACCACCCGGCGGGTGGCGTACCCGCGATGCTCCAGGGTGTAGACGATGCTCGCGCAGGTCGCCAGCGGGATACGGGTCACCTTGGCCAGCGCCGTCAGCGTGAGATCCTCGTCGGCCGTCACCAGCTGCTCAAGAACGGTCAGCGTGCGGTCCACACCCGGAGACGCCGGGCGCTCCGCCCCGCTGCCACCATCAGACATCGATCGGTCCTACCTTTCGGCTCGTCGTTCCCGTGCTTCACGGCACCGGCGTCGGTGGCTGCCCTTCGGAACGGGGTTCGATATTCTGACATTCCGATAATAGTTTCATTATATCGAAAGTATGGGATTCATGGGCGCCGAACACACGAACCCGGGACCAGCCGTTTCCGGTGTCGTAGCCATCATCCGCCTGCGTGAGGGTGAACCCGACGACGCCATCGCGACCGCCCTGCTGGACGGCGGGGTGGACGTCATGGAGGTGACCCTGCCCACCCCCGGGGCCCTCGCCGCCATCCGCCGCTGGAACACGCACCCCGACATTCTCGTCGGGGCCGGAACCGTGCGCACCGCCTGCGACGCCGACGCCGCGATCGCCGCGGGCGCCCGCTTCCTGGTCACCCCCACCACCATGCCGGACGTCCTGGCCGTCGCCCACGCCGCCGGCATACCGGTGGCGTGCGGCGCGCTCACCCCGACCGAGATCGACCTGGCCCGGCGGCACGGCGCCGCCGCGGTCAAGGTCTTCCCCGTCTCCGCCCTCGGTGGCGTCGGCTACCTGCGGGCCGTGCGTGAACCGCTCGACGACGTTCCCCTGCTGCCGACCGGCGGGGTGAGACTGGAAGACCTCGTCCCCTATGCCCGGATGGGGTGTGTCGGCGTCGGCATCGGCGGCGCGCTCGTCTCGGCGGACCTCGTCGCGGCCCGCCGCTGGGCGACGATCACCGAACGCGCAGGCGCCTTCGCCGCGGCGTGGCACGAAGGGCTGGTACGACGAGATGCCTGACGTCCTGACACTCGGCGAGGTCATGGCCTGCCTGCGGGCCGACGGCCAGGTCCGGCTCGGGGGAACCGCCCGCATCAGCGTCGCCGGCGCCGAGGCCAACGTCGCCATCGGCCTGACCCGGCTCGGGCACGACGTCGTGTTCGTCGGCGCCGTCGGGCCCGACCAGCTCGGGGAGCTCATACGGCGCACGCTGCGCGCCGAGGGGGTCGGTACCCAGGCGATCCGCGCCGACCCGGCCCCGACCGGCATCGTGGTCTTCGAACAACGCCTGGCCGGGGTGATGCGGGTGGACTACCACCGCCGCGGCTCGGCCGGCGCCGCATTGTGCGTCTCCGACGTGCGCGAGGCGTTCGCGGCGTTCGCGGCCCCGCCGCTGATCCTGCACGTCACCGGGGTGACCCTGGCCCTGGGCGTGGGCCCGGCGCAGGCCGTACGCGCCGCGGTGGAGCTGGCCAGGGCCGTCGGCACGCGCGTCTGCCTGGACGTCAACCACCGCAGCCGGCTGTGGCCCGAGGCCGAGGCCCGCCAGGTGCTGACCGAAGTGGCGGCCCAGGCCGACATCGTCATCGCCTCCGACGACGAGCTCGCGCTCGCCGCGCCCGGCGACGACGAGGCGAGCCGGGTACGGTCGCTGCTCGCCGGGGGAGCGTCCGAGGTCGTCGTCAAACGCGGGCCGGCCGGCGCCACGGCGTTTACCGCAGACCAGGCGCTCACCCTTCCGGCCAGGCCCGTCACCGCCGTCGATGTGATCGGCGCCGGCGACGCCTTCGTCGCCGGATACCTCTCCGGCCTGCTGGACGGTCTGCCGCTGGACGGGCGGCTGGCGCGGGCGATCACCACCGGGGCCTTCGCGGTCGCCGGCCACGGCGACTGGGAGGGAGCGCCGACCCGCGCGGAGCTGTCCATGCTCGACCTGCCGGACGGCACGGCGGTCCGGTGAGGGCAGGCCACACGAGGTAAAGCACGGTCTTGGCAGCCGGCGGTCGCGGACGGGCGCCCACGTCGCGGGCGATCCCGGACTCCGGCGACACGGCGCGCCTCAAGCCCGCCAGGGGAGGGCCGCCGTGCGGCGCCGCCGATTCGCGATGCCGCCGGATCCGCCTGCTGTCACCGGATCCTGACACTGCTCAATGCGAGTTTCATGCCGTCCATCTGACAAATCCCATCGCGGGCGAATTGTTGCTTACCGTGACGCACCCCCTTGCCTTTCCGGGATGCCGGTGCCACAGTTTCCAATTATCGATACTCCGAATATATTTTCGGAATGCCGAAAAATCTTCCCCCCTGTCATCACGTCCGGCACCGACGCTGTGCGAGTGCCGTTCGAGGAGGCTGTCCAAGTGACTGAACCATCCAGGCGCCGAATGCTCCAGATGACCGGCGGAGCCGTCGTCGCCGGAGGCGCGTTGGCCGCCACGACCCCCCTGACCGGACCGTCGGCCGCGCACGCCGATACGTTCGTGCCGACCCCCTTGGCCGCGACCGACCCTGAGCCGAACATCGAACGCTCCAAGCACTGGTGGCCGGCGCAGCGCAACGTGTGGACGCCCATCGGCTGGAAGGGCCACCTCTTCCGGTTCAACGTCGTCTACAACGGCGCGCTCATCTGCGACCCCAGCTGGGTCTTGGCGGCCAAGCCCAACACCCAGCCCTGGCACGGGAAGAACTTCCAGACGACCGTCGTCATGCCCATGCGCGGCGGCGGCTTCCGGCCCTTCCCGACCTTCCAGTACGAGGTCTGGGACGACGACCTCGGCCAGGGCAAGCAGGGCTGGGAGGAGGACAGCGACACCCCGGTCCTGTGGACCGAACACCGCCGCCAGGAGGGCCTGGTCATCAAGCAGTCGGTCTTCGCGCACGTCCCGGGGGAACAGGCCGTCCAGACGGCGACCGAGCCGATGTACTCCTGGACCCGCTTCGAGGTCACCCACGTCGACCCGGTCAGCGCAGTGAAGGACTTCGTGTTCCAGCTCTGGCTCAGCGGCTCGTACATGAAGCCCGCGGGGCCGTACCAGGACGAGGACGGCGTGCCGCTCACCGTCTTCCCCGAGACGGCGCCGATCCTCACCGGCCTGACGATGGGCCGGGTGTGGAACCCGACCGGCAAGCCCATCACGGTGCCCATCACCGACAACGAGGGCAACGTCAAGGTCATGGTGACCACCGCCGACAAGGGCTCCATCGCCATGACCGAGAACAAGGTCAAGGGTGTGTACGACCTGCGGCTCGGCCTGCCCGCGACGGTCGGGGCCTACATCGACGTGCTGATTCCGATGATCCCCGCGCCGCTCGCCGACGCCAAGGCCGAGGCCGCGCTCGGCCGCGACGCGGCGCTCGCCAAGTGCCAGGCGTTCTGGAAGGAGAACGCGGCGTCCATCGCCGTGGTCGACACCCCGGAGAACTACATCAACCAGGTCATGCGCCGCGGTCCGCAGCTCGCTCAAGTGGTCGCGGAGAAGAGCCCCGACACCGGGTTGTTCACGTTTCTGTCTGGCTCGTACGCCTACGACGTGCTGTGGAGCACGCCGACCTCCATGGTCAGCCACATGTTCATGGACCGGCTCGGCTACCACGACGTCGTCGAGAACCACATCGAGATCTACGCGGCCACCCAGGGAACGCGGACGCCACCCGGCGCGGTCTTCGCCGGGGGAACCTACCCGGGATACCTGTCGACTCCGAAGACGCTGCAGGCCATCGACTGGATCAGTGACCACGGCGCGATCCTGGAGATCCTGTCGGTTCACGCGCTGCTGACCAACCGGCCGGCGTTCATCGCCAAATGGACCGACGTCATCGTCAAGGCCTGCGACTACATCGTCCAGGCCTGCGGGCTCACCAACCACAGCGGCGTCCAGGGCCTGATGCCTCCCGGTCACTCCACCGACGAGGGCGTCGAGACCCAGGGCTTCATCAGCCAGTGCTTCACCTACAAGGGGCTCGCCTCCGCCGTCGAGTTCCTGCAGCGGATCAAGCACCCCCGGGCCGCCGAGTTCGCCACGTTCGCGAACACCTTCCGTACGACGTTCGTCCAGGCCGTTCGTGATCTCGCCGACCGGTCGGCGAAGTGGACCGACGCCAAGGGCAAGCAGTGGCCGGTCTTCCGGCCGCAGTTCGCGGGCGAGGGCGTCTGGGACGCCTTCACCATGCTCGACACCGGCGCCCTGATGTCGGTGTGGGCCGGACTGATGCCGGCCTCCGACCCGATGATGAAGTCGTTCGTCGAGTTCTTCCGGGTCGGCCCCAACACCCTGGTGTTCGACGCGGTGCACCACAACGCGCTGGACCGCGCCGTCCTCGACCACGAGCAGTCCTCGGCCGAGCCCTGCTACAGCTGGAACATGTTCCACACCTGGCAGCTGGGGGAACGGGCGCCCTTCATCGAGGGGTTGTACGGCCTGCTCACCGGCGGCCTCTCGCAGGACACCTACATCTCCAGCGAGCACCGCAACGCGATCTACGGCAACCTTTTCTCCCACCCCATCATCACCTGGTCGCTCCTTCACGCGGTCATCGACGACAGCCTTGTCCCGAACCAGCTGCAGCTGCTGCGGCTCTGCCCGCTGGAGTGGCTGTCGGGCAAGAAGCAGACCCGCTTCGAGAAGGTCCCGACCAAGTTCGGGCCGGTCACGTTGCGCTTCAAGCTGGAGGGCGGCCGCGGCCGCGATCGGGACGACGACCGCCACGTCGACGACGACCGTAGCGGTCACGACACGCTCAAGGTGGAGTTCCGCGGGGACTGGCACCACAAGCCGGGGCGCGTGATCGTCGAGACACCGCCGCTGCCGGGACTGAAGTGGATCGTCGTGAACGGAAACAGGTACCGCGCCGGACGAAGGATTGAACTCTGATGACGACGTCGATTCGCGCGACCGCGGTCGCCGCGGCCCTCGCCCTCGCGATCCTCACCGTCGCCCCGGCCGCGCACGCGGCACCCGGCGACGACCGCAAGCGGCCTGCCCCCGGCCCCACCGAGCCCTACCACTCCGGCAAATCCGGTAAGCCCAGCAAGCCTGGCAAAACCAAGAAGTGGGATGTCAGCGGCATTCGCGCCAGAACTCTGGCCGCGGCCCCCGAGCCGACCGCCCGCTCGGGCCCGTCCCGCACCGCCGCGACCCCGTCGCCGGCGGCGAACGACGTCACCGGCGACGGCCGGGCCGACCTGGTCGCCCAACTGTCCGGCGCCGACGCCGGAGCGCTGCGCGTCTACACCGGCAACGGGGCCACCACCTCCAATCCGTGGGAGGCGACCTACACCGCGACGCCGCCGCAGTGGGAGTTCGCCGACACCCTGATCGTCGCCGACGTCACCGGCGACAACCGCGCCGACGTCGTCGTGCGCGACCCTTCGGCGAACAACGGCACGCTGTACATCTACCCCAACGACGGCTCCGGCTCGGCGAACCCGTGGCCCAGCCGTTTCGCCGCCGGCACCGGATGGAACATCGTCGACCGGATCCTCGTTGGCGACGTCACCGGTGACGGCAAACCCGATCTGCTGGCGCGCAACCCCACCGAAAGCAGCGGAACCCTCTACGTTTACCCGAACAACGGCTCGGTCACCTCCAACCCGTGGACCCAGTCTCCGATCTGGTCGGGCAACGGGTGGAACCTCGCCCAGATGATGATGCTCGACGACGTCACCGGCGACGGCAAACCCGAAATCGTCGCCCGCGACACCACCGGAGCCCTCCTGGTCTACCCGCACAACGGGTCGACCGCGTCGAACTTCTGGACCTCGATCGTGTACGGGAGCACCGGCGGCTGGAGCAGCGCCGACCGGCTGTCCATGGACGACGTCACCGGCGACGGGCATCCGGACGTGATCTCGCGGGACCCCTCCGGCGCCCTGTGGATTCACCCCTGGCAGAGCGCCACGGCGGGCTCGATGTGGTCGCCGACGACCCGCTTCGCCGCGGGCACCGGCTTCGAGTACGCGCTCGACGTCGTGACCGGCGACGTGACCGGCGACGGCAAGCCCGACCTGGTGGCCCATGTCGCCCGCAGTGGCGACCTCTGGCTCCTGCCGAACACCAAGGCGGCCACCGGCAATCCCTGGCCCGACAGGGTCAGTGCCGGCACCGACTGGGGCTTCGCCTCGCAGATCCTCCTCGCAGACGTCAACGGCGACCGCCTTCAGGACGTGCTCGCGGTCGACAAACGCCTGTCCAACGGCACCCTGTGGATCTACCTCAACAACGGGTCCACGACCGGCCTGCGCTGGACCGACCGCTACTTCGGCGGAACCGGCTGGAACATCTTCAACCACCTGATGGCCGGGGACGTCACCGGTGACGGACGTGCCGACCTCGTCGGACGCGACAACGCCGGCGACATGTACGCCTACCCCGGCAACGGATCCACCACCGCCTTCCCGTGGACGCCACGCGCGTGGGTCGGCAGCAACTGGCAGACGGCCACCCGGCTCGCCCTGGGGGACGTGGACCGCGACGGCATCGCCGACCTCGTCGACCTGGAGAACGACGGATCCCTGTGGGTCTTCCCGACCGGAGCCTCAACCGATCCGATCGTGATTCCGGGCAACTGGACCGGAACGCGGTCGCTCGGCCTGGGCCACGTGACCGGGGGCTCCGGGCCGGACCTGGTGGTCGGCGACGCCTCCGGCGGACTGTCGATCTACGCCAACAACGGCGCCACCTCGGGCAACCGCTGGTCCAGCACCCCCAGATCGGGCGGCACCGGCTTCCAGGGCGCGCTCTCCCTGGTGCTTTAGGAACCCGTGACACGACCCTTGCCGGGAAAACCGGTCGCGGCGATACCCGGTCGACGTTCGGAGCCGGCATCGGCCATCGAGAGGAATCAGGCATGACAGATCATATGAAGGTGGGTATCCACACCGACCAGGCTCCGCCCCCGCGAGGCGCCTACTCCCAGGCGGTCGTCGTCGGAGATCTCGTCCACACCGCGGGCTTCGGGCCGGTCGACCCGGTGACCCGGACGATCGTCGGTGACGACGTCGCCGAGCAGACCCGCCAGACGCTGCGCAACGTCGCGGCCGCGCTGCAGGCCGCGGGCTCGGACCTGCAGGACGTCGTCAAGGTGACCGCGCACCTGGCCGACATCGACAACGACTGGGACGGCTTCGACACGGCCTACCGCGAGTTCTTCGACGAACCGCGCCCGGCCCGCACGACCGCCGGATCCAGCCTCGGCGGAATCCTCGTGGAGATCGACGTCGTCGCGGTCAAGGGCAGTCGTCGACGGTCCTGATCCTCACGACGCGCGCGCCGAGCCGGCCTCGGGGCCATCGGCGCGCGCGGTGAGGAGGGCCAGGCGGACACGCTCGACTCGGTCCAGCGTGTCCGGCCAGGTCCGCGGCAGCTCGAAGACTCCGCACACCACCTCGGCCCCGTCCGTCGGACACCCGGCCCATGGATCGCGGGTCACGGCCCGCCGGTCACCGCCGCCGTCGTGGGACAGACGGCCGTCGGGCACTCGCCTCCGCCGGCGAGTCGTCCCGGTCACCCGGGTCCATCGTCCAGGCCGGGGCCGTCATGCCGAGGGACGCCGCGACCTGAGGGGGGAGGCTCCCCAGCCCGGGTACGGCGCCCGAAAGCACCTGATCTGGACCGGACTTCTGGCCGACAGCGGGGACGTCCTGACCGTGCGCCTCGTCGACCAGTGCCGTATCAGGCAAAGTTCGCCCGGTGACCAAGCGTTTTCGCTGACCTTCAAGTGAGGCACAAGTACCTTCTGCGATCTTTGGCCACCGATACCGAGATCGCAGGAGATTTTCCATGGGGGTTCGCAACTTCTTCCCGGCCGGCCGGATGCGCAGGTGGACGACGCCGTTCCCGCCGTACGCGTCCGGACCGGGAAGGGGCCTGGAGCTCGCGCGGCTCGATCCGCGGGCCATCGGGGACACGGAGGAGATCTCGCCGGGGGAGAGGACGCACTTGAAGGCCACACCGGTTCTGGAGACCCAGGTGGAGCCGTCGCGGCCCCCGCAGATCGCCCATGTGGCGTACCCGGGTGCCTTCGGCAAGGACGAGGAGAAGGCGACCCTCGTCTCGCCGACGAGCGGGAAAGCCGGGATGTCCGACGAGATCATCGCGACGGACGCCTGGCGGGGCCTCAGGAGCCGCGCACCCGCCCGGCCGAAGATGGCGGCCATCGCCGTCTTCACCGCGGGCGCCACGATAGCCCTGGTCACCCTGGTCGCGTTCGGCACCGTGCTGGACCAGGTCTGGCTGATACCCCCGCTCGTCGCCAGCGCCGCCCTGGTCTTCGGCGCGCCGACCCTGCCGCTGGCGCAGCCGCGCAGCGTGATCGGCGGTCAGCTGCTGGCGGCGCTCACCGGATTCGCCGTACTGGCCGTCGCAGGCTCTTCCATCTGGGCCGCCGCCGTCGCCGGCGGTCTGGCCCTCGGGGTCACGGCCCTGACTCGTACGCCGCACTCGCCCGCCGCCGCCACCGCGACGGTCGTGGTCGCCCAGCAGCAGCCCCTGGTGCCGTTCCTGCCGATACTCGTCGCCGCGACCGTCGTCCTGGTGCTCATCGGCATGCTCATCGGACGCAGCGGGGTGACACCGCGCTACCCCACCTACTGGTGGTGACGACCACCGACTCTGCCGTTTCGCCCAGGAGGCCACGGTGACCGGTTGCCATGCCCTGTGCTCGCATTCACTCCGCTGGGACGCGACAGACAGCAGCAGCACGGCAGGCACCTTTCCGACGGCCGCACCCGGGAGGGACGTTCCGGTTCGGGGCCTCGTTCCGCAGGCCGAAAACTGTCGGTGCCGGACGAGATGATGGGATCATGACCGACGCACTCCCCAGCACTCTTCTCGCTGATCAGACTGCCTACGCCGAAGCCGTTCAGCTCGCTCTGGACGCCGCCGCGGCCTATTACGGAGACGGCACGTCCGCGCTGGACGACGACGCCTACGATCGGCTGGTCCGGGGCATCCAGGCCTATGAGGCCGAGCATCCCGATGAGGTGCTGCCGGCCTCGCCGACGGGCAAGGTGGCCGGTGGCGCGGTGGTCGGCGATGTGCCGCACACGGTGCCGATGCTGAGCCTGGACAACGTCTTCGGTGCCGAGCAACTGGTCGACTGGGCCGCGTCGCTGGAGCGCAGGCTGGGCCGGCCGATCACGGCGTGGAGTGTGGAGCCGAAGCTCGACGGGCTGGCGATCACCGCGCGTTACCGAGGCGGGCGGCTGGCGCAGCTGGTCACCCGGGGGGACGGCACGGCGGGTGAGGACGTGAGCCATGCGATCGGCACCATCGTGGGGTTGCCCGCCAGGCTGGCCGAGCCGGTCACGGTGGAGCTGCGCGGTGAGGTGATGATGACCACCTCGCAGTTCGAGCAGGCGTGCGCCAAGCGCCGCGCGCACGACGGCACCACGTTCGCCAACCCGCGCAGCGCCGCCGCCGGCACGCTGCGCGCCCAGGACCGGCCGTACGTGTGTGAGCTGACGTTCTTCGGCTACGGCGCGCTGCCACACCCCGACGACGCCTCCGAGCCGGCCGTGCGGCTGCGCGGGCTGCCGCACAGCGAGGTCATGGCCTGGGTCGCCGGACAGGGCGTGCAGACTCCCGCCGTCACCGACGTCGGCGGGATCGTCGCCGCCACCCTGGAGCAGGTTCAGGAGCGGGTCGAGCAGATCGCCGCCAAACGAGCGGATTTGGCGTTCGGTATCGACGGCATCGTGATCAAGTGCGATCTCGCCGCGGACCAGGCACAGGCCGGCTTCAGCTCGCGCGCGCCCCGGTGGGCGATCGCCTACAAGCTGCCCGCCACCGAAAAGATCACCAAGCTGATCGGTGTCGAGTGGAACACCGGCCGCACCGGCGTCATCGCTCCGCGCGCCGTGCTGGAGCCGGTCGAGCTCGACGGCAGCGTCGTCACCTACGCCACGCTGCACAACGTCGCCGACATCACCCGCCGCGGCCTGATGCTCGGCGACAGCGTGGTCGTCTACAAGGCCGGAGACGTGATCCCCCGGGTCGAGGCCCCGGTCGTGCACCTGCGCACCGGCGACGAGCGGCCGATCGCGATCCCGCAGGTCTGCCCGCTGTGCGGCGACGCGATCGATGCCTCCCAGGAGCGGTGGCGGTGCGTGCGCGGGCGTGCCTGCCGGGTGATCGCCTCCATCGGCTACGCCGCCGGCCGTGACCAGCTCGACATCGAGGGCCTGGCCGAGAACCGCATCCAGCAGATGCTGGACGCCGGGCTGATCGCCGACTTCGCCGACCTGTTCTATCTGACCCGCGAGCAGGTGCTGGGTCTGGAGCGGATGGGCGAGACCAGCACCGACAACCTGCTGGCCGCCATCGAGCGGGCCAAGGCCCAACCGCTCAGCAGGGTGTTCTGCGCGCTGGGCGTGCGCGGCACCGGCCGTTCCATGAGCCGCCGCATCGCCCGGCACTTCGGCAGCATGGACGCCGTCCGC
>NZ_JBEXGU010000152.1:0-22140 GCF_040607515.1 Streptosporangium sp. NPDC005286
GGAGCAGGGGCCGACCACCGAGGTGGGGGGGGGGCCGCGCCCCCCCCCCCCCCCCCCCTCCGCGCCCCGGCCGTGCCGCCCGCCCGACTCCGCCGCCCGGCCCGCGGCCCGGTCGGCTCGCGGGATTCGAGCCGCCTCCCCGTGCCGCCGACCGGTCCGCGGGCTTGTCGACTCACGGAATCCATGTCGCCGCCCCCCGTGTCACCGGCCGCGTCTCTCGACACCCCGCTTTTAAACCAGCCATTACTCTAGAAATACATTGAACTAATCCGCTATCAAGTCAATGTCCTAAACCGGTCAGCCGACTTCCCCGAAGACGGAGCGGCCTGTCCACTTCAGGCAGGGAAAAGCCCCCCGGATGAAGCCGCGAGCGCGGCCTGCCCGGAGAGAGGTCGCGGGACGGCCCGCCCCCCGTGCCCGCCCTCGCCTCGTCCCCCTCGGATCCCGGCCTCCTGCTCGGCCCCACGCGGCCCGTCCCCGGGCGTCTCTAGATGATCTCTAGGATCGCCTGCGACAGTCGGAAGGCGGGAATTCCAGAAAGATCCGGCGAGGACCACCGGCCGGGATTCTGTTGCTCCGGGCCTCCGGTCCGAGAATCCCTTTCCTGGCGGCTCTCTCGTCATCGCGGACCGGAACGACAGGACGGAGGGACGATCGATGGACGACTCTCCTTCACGCGCGTACGACGGTGGATCCAGCACACGTGCCACGTGCCTCCCCTTCCGCATCGCGAATCACCTCGGAAATTCATCGGAGTCCGATCCGAGAGCGGCGTCACCTGCCGGGAGGAACACGCGGGTGTTCGGTCAAGCGCAGTTCGCGAGGGGCACATGACCCATTCTTTCCTGACCTCTTCCTCGGCCGGAGGGAGCGACCAGATCCGGCCCGATATCAACACCCTCTGCTCGTCCGCGAGGCGTAGCGTGGCCGTTCTCCTGCCCAATCCCAGAGCCGGCGTCGCGTTTTCCCGCATCTTCAATTCGGCTGTCATTCCACCTGGCGTGCGGACGAGGGTCGTCATCGGCTCATCGTCCGGGGCGGCCGGTTTCCCCGAGTCGGTGGAACTGAGGGTCGATCCGCTGATCTCCGAGAGATTCCTGATGATCGACGGCCTCGTCGCCATGACCGGCCACACCTCCCGGATGGCGGTGGTGCGCACCCCCGCACTGGTCACGTTGCTGGGAGAGCTGTTCGAGCGCGTCTGGTCACAGGCCGCACCACGCCGCCGCGAGCGGGAGTCGCTGTCCTCGCTGACGGACCAGGAAAGGACCGTTCTAAGGATGTCCGCGGAGGGCCTGACGGACGAGGTGATCGCCCGCCATCTCGGCCTGACCTCCCGCACCGTCCGCCGCCACATGGCCACCGCGATGGAGCGGGTCGGAGCGCAGAGCAGATTCCAGGCGGGAGTCCGTATCGCCAAGGCGGGGATCGTCTAGGCGATCAGCGGGGGACTCCGCGCCGCGAACTTGTCAGATAAGGTCGTTCTCCTCGACTTCGCTGTGTCATGCCCAACCGCGTGTGGAGGCCTGGTGGACGAAACGGAAGCCATTACCACCACCGGCGAAGACCTTCCCGCGGAGAGACTCGGCGTCGACGTTCTGGGACCGGTGACCGGCCGGAGGGGTTCACTCGAGCTCGACCTGGGAGAGCCCAGGCAGCAGGCCGTCCTCTGCATCCTGGCGATCAACGCGGGACAGCCGGTCACCAGAGACCGGCTGATCGACGGAGTATGGGGAGAGCGGCCGCCGAAGACGGCGGAACAGAGCGTCTACACGTACGTGTCCAGGCTGAGACGGGCACTGGACCCGGACCGGGATCCGCGGAGACCTTCGAGGCCGCTGGTCTCCGTCCCCGGCGGATACTCGCTGCGGCTCGCGCCGGAGCAGGTGGACGCCCTGCTCTTCGAGCGCAGCCTTGACCTGGCCAGGAAGTCGCACGCGAAGGACTCGTACGAGACCGCCCTGCACTCCCTGAACAGGGCCTCGGAACTGTGGCGGGGCACGTGCCTGGGCGGGATTCCCGGTCCGTTCGCCGAGTTCGAGCGGCACAGGTTGAACGAACTACGCCTGACCTCGCTGGAGCTGCACGCGGACCTGTTGCTCCTGCTCCGGCGCCCCCAGGAGGCCGCGGCCCGGCTGGCCCCCCTGATCCGCGAGCACCCGCTGCGCGAAAGGCTCCGCGAGCTGCACATGGTCGCGCTTTACCGCTGCGGCCGGCAGGTGGAGGCGCTGAAGGTCTATCAGGAGATCCGGCACCTGCTGGCCGAGGAGTTCGGCATCCAGCCGCACGAGAGTCTCCGCAGGTGCCATGAGCTGATCTTACGCGCCGACCCCCTGCTCGATCTGCCCTCGGCGACGCTCCCCACGCTCCCGGAGCGGGTTCCCCCGCTCCGGGAGCCCTCGCATTCGCGGCACCGCGCCGCCGCCCGGGGAAAGGTGGCTCACCAGTTGCCGCGCGACCCCACCGACTTCGTCGGACGCGCGGAGGAGCTCGTGCGGCTGAGAACGCTGCTCTCTCCCTGGGACGGCCGTCCGCCCCGGCACGTCGTCGCGATCACCGGGGCACCCGGATCCGGCAAGTCGACCCTGGCGCTCCGGGCCGCGCACCTGGTCCGCGACCGTTTCCCCGACGGGCAGCTGTACGTGAACCTGCGCGGGGCGACGCCGGGCATGAGGCGGCTGGAACCGATCGAGGTGATCAGCAGGTTCCTGCGCGATCTTGGCATGCCCCAGCGTGACATTCCCGCCGACCTCGATGAGGCCGCCGCCCTGTGGCGCGGCGAACTCGACGGCCGCGAGACCCTCATCGTGCTGGACGACGCCGCCGATGAGGCCCAGATCCGCCCGCTGCTGTCGGTGCCGATGGGCAACACGATCCTGGCGACCAGCCGGGAGAGCTTCACCCTGCTCGACGACTGTGCCCGTATACCGATCTCCAGGATGCGGCGCGCCGAGTCCTCCACGATGCTCGCGAGACTGATCGGGGAGGAGCGGGTCGCCGAGGACGTTCAGGCGACGGCGCGCCTGATCGACCTCTGCGGAGGCCTGCCACTGGCCGTCGGCATCGCGGGAGCCCGGCTGGCGAACCGGCCGCGGTGGGGCGTTGTCGATCTGGTGAGCCGGCTGGAGGACGAGCGGGGGCGGCTGCGGGAGCTGGCGGCGGGCGATCTCGCGGTCCGATCCAGCCTCGCGGTCAGTCATGACATGCTCGCCGGCAGCGACCACCACCTTGACCGGACGGCCGCCCGCGCGCTGCGCGCGCTCGGCGTGCTGCAGACGGCCGACGTGACGGCACCTGTCGTCGGCGCCCTGCTGGATGTCCCCGCGGACACCGCGGAGCGCGCGATGGAACGGCTGGTCGACGCGCACCTGCTGGAGGAGGACGAGCCGGGAAGGTACCGGCCGCACGACCTGATCCGGCTGTTCGCCGGCGAGCAGGTCGCACGCGAGGAGACGGAGACGGATCGCGACGCCATGCTGGACCGGGCGCTGAGCTTCTATGTCGGGACCACCCGGCTGGCCGTGAAGCTGGCCCGCTACCCTCGCGCGGAGTCGGCGGACGTCGATCTCGGTGCCGATCCTCTCCCGCTCGGCTCGTACCAGGAGGCCCACGAGTGGCTGAACCGGGAACAGGCCAATCTCCTGTCCGCCGCCTTCCAGGCGATGTCCGCTCCCCGGGAGCGGACATCGCGTCTCGGCGTCGCCCTGGTCTTCGCGCTCTTCTGGCACCTCCACCACGCCGGCCTTCCCGCTCGTCTCCTCACCATCAGCCGGCGGACCCTCGCGGCCGGGCAACGGCTGGAGGATCGCCGGCTTGAGGCGGGGGCACACAGCCTCGTGGGCCTCGCGCTGAACATGGTCGGCCGTCTCGAAGAGGCCCTGCGCCACTTCCGGCAGCACCTGATCCTGTGCCGTCGGCTCTCCGAGCGGCATGGTGAGCAGAAGGCGCTGGGCAACCTCGCCATGAACTACCTCGCACTCGGCTGCTACGAGAAGTGCATCGACTGCGCCGAGAAGCAGCGGGAGGTCGCGG
Organism: Streptosporangium sp. NPDC005286; assembly: GCF_040607515.1. Classification (NCBI taxonomy): domain Bacteria; kingdom Bacillati; phylum Actinomycetota; class Actinomycetes; order Streptosporangiales; family Streptosporangiaceae; genus Streptosporangium; species Streptosporangium sp. NPDC005286. The sequence goes on from NZ_JBEXGU010000152.1 coordinate 4,033, forward strand.
ACGCGATCGGGTACAGGTCGGGCGAGCACTACGCGCTCACCATGATCGGTTCGGGGTACCACGGCCTGCGCCGGTTCGAGCAGGCACTGGCCATGCTGGACGAGGCCCTGTTCAAGTGCCGCAGGGACGGCAACCTGTATCAGGAGACGGCCGTGCACGAGAGGCTCGGCGGCGTTCACCTCGACCTGGGGGACGCCGCGGCGGCCAGGGCCTCCTTCGAGGCCGGCCTCGACTGCGCGCGCGCCGCACAGGTGGTCGTCGCCGAACCGTACCTGCTGCTCGGCCTGGCCCGCTCCCTGCGGCTCCTCGGCGAGGTGGAGCAGGCCGTGACCTACCTGGGGCGTTCCGTCGCGTCCGCCAGGGCGACGGGGAACGACGAGGTGGAGAAGGAGGCGTCGGCGGAGCGGGCGGCCATCGGGGCCACCCGCGAGAAACCGTCCACCTCCCCGGGCCGGATGATGGCTCTCTGAGGACCGCGAGCCCAACGGGCTGATCACGCGCACCCGGCCGGGCACAACCGTAAGAGTCGCTAACGACCGCCTCCCGCGTTCCCCCGGGTCTGCCATGTCCGGCCCCGTACCCGGCTGATGTACTACCAGAGTGAGCAGCATCAAAACGCGGCAGAGCCTGGGCATCGGCGAGAGCGTCCTGCGTCCCGACGGGACGCTGAAGGTCACGGGCGAGTTCGCCTACTCCTCCGACCTGTATCTGGCGGACATGATCTGGGGGGTCACCCTGCGCAGCCCGCACCCGTCGGCGTGGATCCGCTCGATCGACGTCGGCCCCGCGCTGGCCATGCCCGGCGTGTACGCGGTGCTCACCCACGAGGACGTGCCCGGTGAGAGGTTCTACGGGCTGGACCACAGGGACCAGCCGGTGCTCGCCATCGACCAGGTCCGCTACCAGGGTGAGCCGGTCGCGCTGATCGCCGCCGACCACCCCGAGCGCGCCAGGAGGGCGGCCGAGGCCGTCATCGTGGAGTACGAGGTCCGCGAGGCCGTCACCGACCCGCGCCGGGCCGCCTTCGACACCTCCTGTCCCGCGGTCCACGAGCGCGGCAACGTGCTGCGCCACCAGCCGATCCGGGTCGGCTCCACGTTCGAGGCCCCGGTGGTGGTCACCGGCGAGTACGAGGTCGGCATGCAGGACCAGGCCTTCCTCGGCCCGGAGTCCGGGCTGGCCGTACCCGCCGAGGACGGCGGGGTGGACCTGTACGTCGCCACGCAGTGGCTGCACGCCGACCGGGGCCAGATCGCGCCGTGCCTGGGACTGCCCGAGGAGAAGGTGCGGCTCTCGCTGGCCGGGGTGGGCGGTGCGTTCGGCGCCCGTGAGGATCTGTCCATGCAGGTCCACGCGTGCATGCTGGCCCTGCGCACGGGCCGTCCCGTGAAGATCGTCTACAACCGCGAGGAGTCCTTCTACGGCCACGTCCACCGGCACCCGGCCCGGATGCGCTACGAGCACGGCGCCACCCGCGAGGGCAGGCTGCTGTACGTCAGGGCGGAGATCCTGCTGGACGGCGGCGCCTACTGCTCCACCTCCCCGGCCGTGGTCGGCAACGCGGCCTCGCTGGGGGTCGGCCCCTACGAGGTGGACAACGTGTGGATCGACGCCTACGGCGTCTACACCAACAACCCGCCCTGCGGGGCGATGCGCGGTTTCGGCGCGGTGCAGGCCTGCTACGCCTACGAGTCGCAGATGGACAGGCTGGCCGAGGCGTGCGGGATCTCCCCCGTCGAGGTCAGAATCCGCAACGCGGTCTCCCAGGGGTCGAGGCTGGCCACCGGGCAGGTGATCGACTCGCCCGCGCCGCTGGCCGAGATGCTCGCGGAACTCGCCGCGATGCCGCTGCCCGCCGCCCCCACCGCCTCGGACGACGCGGGCGGGACGGACCTGCTGAACATGCCGGGCGGCATCTCACAGACCACCCACGGCGAGGGCGTGCGGCGCGGGGTCGGCTACGGCGTGGGCATCAAGAACATCTGCTTCTCCGAGGGCTTCGACGACCACTCGACCGCCAGGGTGCGGGTGGAGCTGATCGGCGGGGAGCCGCACGTCCTGGTGCACACGGCGGCGGCCGAGGTGGGACAGGGTCTGCTGATGGTCCAGGAGCAGATCGCCAGGACCGAGCTGGGGATCGACACGGTGACGGTCGCGCGGGCGGACACCTCCGTCGGGTCGGCCGGGTCCTCGTCGGCGTCCCGCCAGTCCTACGTCACCGGTGGTGCGGTCAGGGCTGCCTGCCAGGCCGTGCGGGAGCGGCTGGACAAGCTGCGGGCCGACGGATCGTCGCTGGTGCAGGCTCTGGAGCTGGCCGGGGCCGTGGAGGAGACCAGGGAGTACCGGCATCGGCCCACCTTCCCGCTGGATCCCCTCACCGGGCAGGGCGACTCCCACACCCAGCTCGCGCTGTGCGTGCACCGCGCGGTCGTGGACGTGGACGTGGAGCTCGGCCTGGTCAAGGTGGTGGAGCTGGCCGCGGTCCAGGACGTGGGCCGGATCATGAACCCGCTCGCGCTGGAGGGCCAGATCCACGGCGGTTCGGCCCAGGGGCTGGGGTTGGCGCTCATGGAGGAGATCCAGGTCCAGGACGGGGTGGTGCGAAACCCCTCGTTCACCGACTACCTGATCCCCACCATCCTCGACATGCCGCCGATGCGGGTGTCGATCCTGGAGAACCCGGACCCGCACGCCCCCTACGGCCTGCGCGGCGCGGGCGAGCCGCCCACCCTCTCGTCCACCCCCGCGGTGGCCGCCGCCGTACGGGCCGCGACCGGCCTGCCGCTGCCTCGGGTGCCCATTCGCCCCCATGACATCGCCTTGAACGGGTAAGAACCGCCCATCCCCTCCACGTCCGGAGGGGAGACCATGGATCGCTTCTTCGAGCTTTCGGCCAGGGGGACGACGGTCGGCCGCGAGCTCCGGGGCGGGATAACCACCTTCATGGCGATGGCGTACATCATCCTGCTGAACCCGATCATCCTGGGCGGGGCGACGGACGTCACGGGGGCCAGGCTGTCGACCCAGCAGCTGACCACGTCGACGATCCTCGCGGCGGCGGTGAGCACGCTGCTCATGGGAGTGATCGGCAACGCACCGCTCGGGGTCGCGGCCGGGCTCGGACTGAACGCGGTGGTCGCCTACCAGGCCGCGCCGCACATGACGTGGGCTCAGGCGATGGGGCTGGTCGTGCTGGAGGGGCTGGTGATCGTGCTGCTGGCCGTGTCCGGGCTGCGGCAGCTCATCATGAACTCCATCCCGCTGGCGCTGAAACACGCGATCAGCGTGGGTATCGGCATGTTCATCGCGCTGATCGGGCTGGTGGACGCGGGTTTCGTCGGCAGGGGTACGGGGTCGCCGGTCCAGCTCGGCACCACCGGGCGCCTGACGGGCTGGCCGGTGGCGCTGTTCTGCCTGGGGCTGCTGGTGATGATCGCCCTTTTCGTGCGCAAGACCCGGGGCGCCATCCTGATCGGCATCGTGATCACCGCCGTGCTCGCCGTCGTGGTCGACACGTTCACCACGGTCCCGCCGGAACTCTGGGGCGTGGTGATCCCCCGGATGCCGGAAGCGGTGGTCGGAGCGCCCGACTTCGGGCTGGTCGGCCAGGTGGACCTGTTCGGCGGATTCGCCCGCGCCGGTGCGCTGACCGCCACCGTCGTGCTGTTCACGCTCGTACTGTCGGGGTTCTTCGACGCGATGGGCACCATCATCGGGGTGAGCGACGAGGCGGGCCTGGTGGACGAGCAGGGCCGGGTGCCCCGGCTGGGAGCGATCCTCACCGTGGACGGCGTGTCCGCGGCGATCGGGGGTCTCACGAGTTCCTCGGCGAACACGGTGTTCGTGGAGTCGGCGGCCGGGGTCGGCGAGGGAGCCAGGACCGGCCTGGCGTCCGTCGTCACCGGCGCCCTGTTCTCACTGACCCTGCTCTTCACCCCGGTCGCCACCGTCGTCCCCGCCGCCGCGGCGGCGCCCGCGCTGGTCCTGGTGGGCGCGCTGATGATGACCCAGGTCAGGAAGGTGCCCTGGGAGGACCTGGGCATCGCGATCCCGGCGTTCCTGACGATCGTGCTGATGCCGTTCACCTACAGCATCACCAACGGGGTGGGCGCGGGCGTGATCTCCTACGCCATTGTCCAGACGGCCCTCGGCCGGGCCCGGAGGATCCCGTGGCTGCTCTGGGTGGTCAGCCTGATCTTCGCGGTCTACTTCGGCGTCGACGGCATCGGAACGCTGTTCTTCTGAGCCGGCCCGGATCGCACGGGGCCGCTCTCAGGACCTGTCGTTCAGCTCGCAGGCGATCCCGTTCTTGTTCCCGTCGATGTACCAGTCGTACTCCTTGTGAATCCCCTTGTGGTACGGGCCGTAGCCGTTGTCGTTCGCTTCCTTGCAGGTGCGGTATTTGGGGTCGAGGTCTCCGTCGCCCGACGTGGCCGGAGCGGTGTTCCGGGTGACGGGGTTGGTGGCGGCGGCGTCCGTTCCCGGCGGGGTCGTCGCGGCCGGGTCCGTCCCTGGCGGATTGGTCGCGGCCGGGTCCGTCCCCGCCGGATTGGTCGCGGCCGGGACGCCGTTGTTCGACGGGCTTACGGGCTGGTTGGGCTGCGGGTCCGTGGCCGGATCGGCCGGCGGGGTGAAGACCGACGTGTCGTCCGGCCGGGGGCCGGCGGTCGACTCCGTGCCGATGCCGCTTGAGCCGAGCAGCCGGACGACCATCGCGTCCGCCTGCTCCTTGGTGAAGGAGCCGGCGATGCTCAGGCTGTCGGCGGTGATCGCCTGGGCGACCCGGGGGGCCGCCACCACCTTCTCCCCCACGACGATCGCGATCTGCTGCCTGACCGGGTCGTCCTCCTTGACCACCTCCTCGGTCAGGTCGGTGATCTGCTCGCGGAAGGTGGGCGCGAACGCGATCCTGACCGAGTAGGTGCCGTTCTTCTCCTTGATCGCCTCGATCTTCCGCACGGCGTTCACGGTGACCCCGGCGGCGACCGAGTAGCAGTTCTGCCCGAGGTCGTCGGGGTAGGTCTCCGGAAGCGTGCAGGCTCCGGCCTTCGCCTCGGTCACCGGGGCGAAGTGGATGGGAACCGCCAGCCGGCTGGGCGGCTTGGCGCCGAGCGGCATGTCGGGGTTGCGGGTCATGAGTACCGCGATGGTGCCGAGCACGCCGGTGATCAGCACGACGACGACCAGGGTGGTCAACAGGATCGCGGTCGTGATCCGGCTCGCCCTGGGCATCCCCGGCGCCCCGTTCGGCGGACCTCCGGCCTGCCTGCCACCGGCCTCCGGACCGCCCACTCCCGGACCGCCCACTCCCGGACCGCCCGCTCCGGGGCCACCCAGCCCCTGGCCGCCCGGATCCTGACCACCTGGACCTTGACCACCCGGACCTTGACCACCCGGCCCCGGCACGCCCTGACCTGGGCCATCCGGTCCACGGTCGCCGAAACCCGGGCCGGCGAACCTCGTGTCACCGGGGTCCGAACCACCGGGCCCCGGACCTTCGGAGCCGGGATCGCCGGGCCTCGGACCAGCGGGGCCGGAACCACCGGAATCAGGGCCGCCGGGACCAGGTTCGCCGGGGGGCTCAGCGCCCGGTTCCCAGGGGCCACGGGCGTGGCGTCCGGTTGGGGCGCCGGGACGCTCGGGCGGCGTGAAGGCCTCACGGCGCTCCGGCGGCGTGAAGGCGTCGTAGGAGGATGAGGGTCCCCATGACGCGCCGGCGGGCTCGTCAGACCCTGCTGGAGGTCCCTGCGGTATGGGCGGCCCACCCTGCCCCGCGTGCATCCCCATCGTCATATCCCCGTATTCCTCGCATCTGTTCGCGGCGAGCCTATCGATCAGCGCGGGAAGCCGGTAACCCCGCAAGTCAGGATGGACACCGACAGGCCGGGCGTCGACGGACCGCTGACGGTATGCCACCGGCGCCGCCCCTTTCCTGCTACCTTGCGCGTGATTACTCACTTTCGGGGAACGCAACGTGAAGAAGAGGACACGTGCCCACCCTGGAGGAGCCGTGAAGATCTCTGTTCCCAGCGAGGTCAAGAATCGCGAGTACCGTGTGGCCCTGACTCCCGCCGGAGCCCATGAGCTCATCCGGCACGGCCACGAGGTCCTCGTCGAGAAGGACGCCGGGGTGGGGTCCGCCATTCCCGACGCCGACTTCCGGCGCGTGGGCGCGACCATCCTGGACTCCGCGGACGACGTGTGGGCCGAGGGCGACCTGGTCCTGAAGGTCAAGGAGCCCGTCGCCGAGGAGTACCACCGGATGCGCAAGGGTCAGGTGCTCTTCACCTACCTGCACCTGGCCGCGTCGCCGGCCTGCACCCGGGCCATGCTCGAATCGGGGATCACCGGCATCGCCTACGAGACGGTGCAGAACGCGGACGGCTCCCTGCCTCTGCTGGCCCCCATGTCGGAGGTGGCCGGACGGCTCGCCCCGCAGGTGGGCGCCTATCACCTGATGCGCCAGGGCGGCGGGCGAGGCGTGCTGATGGGCGGGGTGTCCGGCGTGCACGCGGCCAGCGTGGTCGTGATCGGTGCCGGGGTCTCCGGTATGAACGCCGCGGTCATCGCGCTGGGCATGCAGGCGGAGGTGCTGCTGCTGGACCGTGACATCGACAGGCTCCGCCAGGCGGACATGATCTACAGGGGCCACTGCAGGACCGTCGCCTCCACCGCCTACGAGATCGAACGGGCGGTGCTGGACGCGGACCTGGTCATCGGCGCGGTGCTGGTCGCGGGCGCGAGAGCCCCCAAGCTGGTCGACAACGACCTGGTCTCGCGGATGAGGCCCGGTTCGGTCCTGGTGGACATCTCCATCGACCAGGGCGGCTGCTTCGAGGACTCACGGCCCACCACCCACGACGATCCGACGTACCGGGTGCACGGCTCGGTGTTCTACTGCGTGGCCAACATGCCGGGCGCGGTCCCGCACACCTCGACGTACGCCCTGACCAACGTGACGGTCCCCTACGCCCTCGCGATCGCCGACCTGGGCTGGCGGGAGGCCCTCCTGGGCGACCCCGCGCTGGCACGGGGCCTGAACACGCACGAGGGGCACCTGACCAACCGGCCCGTGGCCGAGGCTCACGGACTGGAGGCGGTGCCCCTGGAGTGGGCGTTGCGGGCCTAGATCAGGACCTGGTCAGGGCGCCGGGGTGGCGCTGGGAACCGGGGCGTCGGTGGCCGGGGCGTCGCTGGCCGGAGCGCTCTGGCTGGGATCCGTGGACGGCGCGCTCGCCGGGATGGGCGCCTCGGCGGTGGTGCTGCCCACGCCGCCGCTGCAGGAGGCACCGAGCTCGGGGGTGTCCGGGCCGTTCTTGTACTTGGTGATGAACTTGGGCAGCCGCGGGTCCTCCGCGCTGTCCAGCTTGAGCTGCTTGTTCCAGGAACTGGCCACGACCTTGGCGGGCAGCTCCGGGTACGGGCTCAGCAGCATGTAGTCCTTGGACGCCAGCTCCTTCAGCGCGTCCAGCTCGGCCTTGGGCAGGTCGGGCCGGTAGGTGATCCACACGGCGCCGTGCTCCATGGAGTGGACGGCGTTCTCGTTGTTGATCGGCTGGTCGTAGATACCGCAGTTCTGCCAGGCCGGGTTGTGCTCACCGCCGAGCGGAGGGCTCTCCTTGTACGTCACCTTGGTCTGGGTGTGCTGGCTGCCGGCGTACTTCGCGCTGGTGACGTTGTCCAACGAGGTCGCGGCCCGCTCGTTGACCATGTAGAAGGCGACGAGCCCGACGAGCAGAACGACGACGAGGCCTCCGGCCCCCCACATCAGGAAGGCCGTTCTGCGCTCCTTGCGCTGCTGCTCCGCACGCATCCGGGCAAGATGCTCTCGCCTCGCCTGCGCCTTTTCCTTGGTCATCAACCCTCCAGCCAGCAAACAACTCCGGTCACCCTATGCCCTACCGGCGTATGTGGAGAATAAAGGGCTCATAACACGTGATACAGCGATGATTCGCGGCAGTGGGTACGCTGGGCGGGCAATGGAAACTCCGGTGAAAAACAGTGCAAAGTCCAGGCGCGGCGTCCTGTTCGGCGTCCTGCTCGGTGTCCTGGCCGTGGCGATCACGCTGCTGTTCGTCCTGGGCAGGACGGCATCCCCGACCGACGCCTCGGCAGAGGCGGGATTCGCCCGCGACATGGCCGTCCACCATGCCCAGGCCGTCGAGATGTCCTTCATCGCCAGGGACGGGAGCGAGGACGAGGCGCTCCGACGACTGGCCTACGACATCATCGTCACCCAGACGGCCCAGCGCGGCATCTTCACGGGCTGGCTGCAGCAGTGGGGGTTGAACCAGTCGACGGAGCGACCGGTCATGGCGTGGATGGCCGGTCACGGCGGCCACTCTGTAACGCCGGGCGCCTCTACCACGATGCCCGGTATGGCCAGCGACGACGAGCTCAAAAAGCTCCGTGAGGCCACTGGCAAGGACCAGGAGATCCTCTTCCTGCAGCTCATGATCCGCCATCACGAGGGCGGCGTGCAGATGGGCCGGGGGCTGCTGAAACTGTCCGACCGCGACGAGGTGGCCACCATGGCGCAGCACATCGTCGACGGCCAGACAGGCGAGATCGAGTTGATGACCGACATGTTGCGGCAGCGCGGCGCCCAGCGGCTGCCTTCCATCCTTTAATAGCGTCGGCGCGTCCCTGTGTGGCCGGTCTCCGGCCAGGGCAGCATGGAGTCAACCTGGCCGGAGGAAAGAGAATGGTGAACGACGAGCCGGAGAACCGCCTGGAGGTGAGCATCTCCGCCGAGGTAGAAATGGGGCAGTACGCCAATTTCGCCTCCGTGTGGCACACCCAGGATGGGTTCGTCCTGGACTTCGCGGTGATCACCAGACCACCCCAGCTGGCCAACGACCCCTCCTCGGGGCATCACTTCGTGAGCGTGCCGACCCGGATCGTCAGCCGGATCCGCATCCCCCCGAGCCAGGTCTTCGAGCTGATGAAGGCCCTCGAACAGCAGCTGACCGCGTACGAGCACGAGACGGGCCAGAAGAACTGAGCCCGGCCCGCCGGTGTGGCGGATCCGGTCCACCGCGCCCCGTGCCCGGGGAGTCCCGCCTGCCGGGACCCGGGACGCGGCCGAACCCGGCGGGCGAGACCCGGCTTCAGGCCGCCTTCATGGCAGGCCGATGGCCTGCCGGGCCGCGGCCAGCAGGCCGGCGGTGCGCCGGGTGGCCAGCGCCGCCCCGCCCGACAGGAGCCGCGACAGCTCGGCCTGGTCCGCCGAAAGCTCGGTGTAGCGCTCCTGGACGGGCCGCAGCCTCTCCACCACCGCCTCGGCCACATCCCGCTTGAGCGCGCCGTACGACCCGTACGACAACGACTCGATCGGCCGGTCCGAGCAGGCGGCGAGCAGGGCGAGCAGGTTGGAGACGCCGGGCTTGCCCACCGGATCGTGGCGGACCTCGGTGCCGGAGTCGGTCACCGCCCGCATGACCTTGCGCCGGATGTCGTCGGGCCGGTCGAGCAGATAGACGGTTCCCGCGGCCGAGCCATCCGACTTGCCCATTTTCGAGGTGGGATCACTCAGGTCCATGACCCTGGCGGCGACCCGCGGCTGCACCGCCTCGGGCACCGTGAAGACCTCGCCGTACAGGCGGTTGAACCGCAGGGCCAGGTCCCTGGTCAGCTCCACGTGCTGGCGCTGGTCCTCCCCCACGGGCACGATGTCCACCCGGTGCAGCAGGATGTCGGCGGCCATCAGCGCGGGGTAGGTGAGCAGCGAGAGCCGGACCTCCTCCTGCCCGGCCGACTTCTCCCTGAACTGGATCATCCGCCGCATCTCGCCGAAGTGGGCGGTGCTCTCCAGCAGGTAGGCCAGTTCGGTGTGCGCGGGCACCTGGGACTGGATGTAGACGAGAGAGCGGTCAAGGCCGCAGGCGAGCAGCAGGGTCGCCGCCTCGCGGGTGCGGGCGCGGAGCTGCTCCGGGTCGTGCTTGATCGTTAGAGCGTGCAGGTCCGCGACGGCGTAGACGCAGTCGGCCTCGTCCTGGAGCCGTACCGCGGGCATGATCGCGCCGAGCAGGTTGCCCAGCGTGAGGTGGCCGGTCGGTTTGAAAGCGGTGAAGACGCGCTTTGTCATGGTCACTCCTCGTGGAAGGGGGACCGTCGCGCACCGGCCGTACGGAAAAACAAGAACGACCGCCGGTGAACGGCGGCCGTTTCTGTGCGCAGTCGGGACTGGCTAGCGGATCCGCCTCTCAGCGGCCCGCCACAGACCCAGACTGTGCTTGCTCATACCCGCGAGTATAAGCGCTCCCCTTGCTCCTTGCCCACCGTGGTCAGGCGGTGCCCATCTCCTGCGCCACCGCGGCGGCGAACGCGTCCACGTCGGCCTCGGTGGTGTCGAACGCGGTCATCCAGCGGACCTCGCCGGTGGCCTCGTTCCAGGTGTAGAACCGGAACCGCTTCTGCAGGCGCTCGGTCACGTCCCCGGGCAGGATCGCGAAGACCGCGTTGGCCTGCACCGGACGCGGGATCTCCACGCCGGGCACCCCCCGCACCGCCTCGGCGAGCCGCCGGGCCATGGCGTTGGCGTTGCGGGCGTTGCGCAGCCACAGGTCACCCGCGAGCAGCGCCTCGAACTGCACCGAGACGAACCGCATCTTGGAGGTGAGCTGCATGGCGCTCTTGCGCAGGTAGCGCAGGCCGCGGACGGCGTCGGGGTTGAGCACCACGACCGCCTCGCCGAACATCAGGCCGGCCTTGGTACCGCCGAAGGAGAGCACGTCCACGCCCGCGTCGGTGGTGAACGCGCGCAGCGGCACGTCCAATGCGGCGGCGGCGTTGGTGGCGCGGGCGCCGTCGAGGTGGACGACCATGCCGAGATCATGGGCGTGGTCGCAGATCGCCCTGATCTCCTCCGGCGTGTAGAGCGTGCCCAGCTCGGTGGTCTGCGTGATCGACACGACCCTGGGCTGGGCCCGGTGCTCGTCGCCGAAGCCCCACGCCTGCCTGTCGATCAGCTCGGGCGTGAGCTTGCCGTCGGGGGTGGCGACCGGCAGCAGCTTGAGCCCCGCCGACCGCTCGGGGGCGCCGCCCTCGTCGGTGTGGATGTGCGCCGACTCCGCGCAGACCACCGCCTCCCAGTGGGCGGTCATCGAGCGGAGCGCGACCACGTTGGCACCGGTGCCGTTGAACATCGGCCAGGCCTCGGCCGCAGGGCCGAAGTGCCTCTTGAAGATCCCCTGCAGCGCCTCGGTGTAGACGTCGTCGCCGTACGCGGTCTGGTGTCCCTCGTTGGCGAGCGCGATCGCCTGGAGGATCTCCGGGTGTACCCCGGCGTAGTTGTCGCTGGCGAAGCCCTTCACCAGCGGGTCGTGCCTGCGGATGGCGTCCGTCACGTGCTGTTTCCCCTTGCTCGGCGCCCGGGCGCCGTCGTACTTCTTCGTGGCCGCCGTACGGGTCAGCCCTCGGTGAGGTCGATCCGGGTGCCGTTGGCGTCGGTCTCCCAGAGCCTGTCGATCGCCTCGGCGAGGTCGTCGACGTCCGTGAAGCCGGGGAACCTCCGCTCCGGGGCGGCCGCGCGCATGCCGTCGTGCACGAGCGCCTTGACCACCAGGATGTTCGCGGTGGAGGCGGTGTCCTTCAGCGCGTCGGCGAAGGCCAGGGTCCACGCCTCGGCGGCGGCCTTGGCCGTGCCGTACACCGCGTCGCCCTGACCCGGGTGCTCGGCCGTCTTGGCCGAGACGATGGCGAACCGGCCGCGCCCGCCGGCCTTGAGCAGCGCCTCGAAGGCCAGCGTGACGTGCTGCAGGGTGCGGATCAGCAGGTCGTGCAGGAGCGCCCAGTCATCCAGCGACGTCTCGGCGAAGGTCTTGGACCCGCGCCAGCCGCCGACCAGGTGCACGATCCCGTCCAGGTGGCCGTGCTCGGCCGCCACATCCCGCGCGAGCCCCCGCACCGCGTCAAAATCGAGCAGGTCGACCGCCAGGGTTCCGTCGGCACCGCTCCTGTCGACGCCGATCACCGTGTGCCCCTGGCCGGTGAACCTGCGGACGACGGCCTGACCGGCGGGACCGGCCGCGCCGGTGACAAGGATGATCATGCTCGGATGCCCTTCGTGGAGTCGATGACATCGGTGAGCTTACGACGCAGGGCCTCGTAGAACATGCTCAGCGGGAACTCGTCGGGCAACACCGCGTCGACCACGGCCTTGGGGAACCCCTCAACGGGGAGGGCCGCCACCCCCCGGGCCCAGACCGAGGCGGGGTGCGGCTCGACGTAGGTGGCGACCAGCTGGTGGGCGGCCAGCCAGTGGGCCAGCTTGGAGCGGTCGATGCCGTCCCGGTAGAGCTTCTCGACCTCGCCCCGCAGGTCGGCCACGCCCCCGGCGAGCCGGTCCCAGTCGACGCTCAGCCGGTTGTCGGTCCACCTGACGATGTCGTTGCGGTGCAGGTACGCGAAGAGCAGTTGCCCGCCCAGGCCGTCGTAGTTGCGGACGCGGTCACCGGTGATCGGGAAGCGGAACAGCCGGTCGAAGAGCACCGCGAGCTGGACGTAGCGGGCGTGCGGCACCCCTTCCTTCTCCAGCTTCACCGCCTCGCCGAACGCGGTCAGGTCGCAGCGGAGCTCCTCCAGGGAGTACAGCCAGTACGGCATCCGCTGCTTGATCATGAACGGGTCGAACGGCAGGTCGCCGTGGCTGTGCGTGCGGTCGTGGATCAGGTCCCAGAGCACGAAGGTGTCCTGGGCCAGCTCCTGCGAGGCGATCAGCCTGGCCGCGTCCGGCGGCAGCGCCAGCTTGAGCGTGTCCGCCGCCGCCCCGCTCACCGCACGGAACCTGGCGGCCTCGCGGTCGGCGAAGATGCCGCCCCAGGTGAAGCGGGCCGGGGTCTGGCGGACCGCGACGGTCTCGGGGAAGAGCACCGCGGAGTTGGTGTCGTAGCCGGAGGTGAAGTCCTCGAAGGCGATCGGCACGAACATCGGGTTGTCGTAGCGGGTCCGCTCCAGCTCGGCCAGCCACTCCGGCCAGATCGTCCGGATCCACACGGCCTCGATGTGCCGGGAGGTGGTGCCGTTCTGGGTGTACATCGGGAAGAGCACGAGGTGCTCCAGGCCGTCCACCCGCTGGGTGTCGGGGTGGAAGGCGTCGAGCGAGTCGAGGAAGTCGGGCACGCCCAGGCCCTGGTCCGCCCACTTGCGCAGGTCGGCGACCACGGCGGCCAGGTAGCCGGCGTCGTGCGGGAAGCGCGGCGCGAGCCGCTCGACGCACTCGACGATCCCGGTGACCAGTTCGACGGCCCTGGCGTGGTCCCCTTCGACCGAGCCGTCCTTGGCCTGCATCGGCCGCAGCTCCTCGATCGCCCGCTTCAGGTCCTCGAAGGCGGCGCGGGCCTCGGACCGCCTGGCCTCGACCGGGGCGGGGACGCGGGCGACCCAGGTGACGAGGTTGCCCCAGAGCGCGGCGTGGTCGTGGTCGCCGATCGAGTCGTCGCCGAACAGGTCGGAGTCGGCGACGACCACCACGCGGCCCTCGCCGTGCCGTACGGCCACCGCCAGCGGGCGGCCCGCGGGGGTCGCGGTGGGCGAGGTCTCGAACAGCACCGCCGCGTCCTCGGGTGCGGTGAGCACCCCGGCCCGGTAGAAGCAGGCGCTCCGCACCCCGGCCAGCAGGTCCTGGCCCGCGACGTCGATCTTTCGCGGGGCACCCATGACCCAGGCGGCCACGCCGTTGTGGGCGCTCTGCGGATCGTGGACGAGGGTGTGCTCGACCCCGACGCCGAAGCGCGCGAGCAGCTCGGTGAGGTTGCTGCCGTACTTCTCCTGCTCGTACTCGGCCAGCACGACCAGCCCGCCGCCGCCCGCGACGTACTCCTCGATCGCGTCCAGCTCCTCGACGGGCAGGACGGGGCTGCCCAGCCCGGTGGTCCGCTCCCAGCGCCCGTCGGCGGGGTGCGCGATCACCAGCACGTCCCGCGCGCTCAGCAGGGCCGGGGTGAGCGGCCCCTCGGTGTGCGCGTCCACGGTGTGCCCCAGCCGGCGCAGCAACTGCGCGGCGCGCGCGTAGCTGCTGTCGTCGGGATGGCCGGGATTCATCGTCTCGGCCACGTCCCGCCGGATGGTCCACGACTCGCTGTGAGCCTCATCGAACAGTACCCGCGGCAGAGCTGTCACGATAAATCCTCCTTCAAGCAAGAGCTAACAACGGAAAATATACACAATCCATCCCATTTTTGGCGCATCCCTTACGCAGAGGGCTGTCTGGAAGATCGGCACCTCGCGGGGCGGGGTCAGGTCGGTGCCAGCGCCCATCGCGGTGGGGTGCGCGCGGGCCGGTAGTCCTCGTCAAGGCGGACCTCACGGCCGTGGCTGACCGTCCAGCATTCCAACTCGTGCAGCCAGAGCCTGTGCAGGTGCGCGCGGGCCACCACCTCCTCCATGAACACGTACGCGACTCCGGCGATCGGCGGGTCACCGGAGTCTTCGAGTACGGCCAGGCGGGCGTCGCGCATCTCGGCGTCGTGCACGGCGCGGCCGTGCACGACGATCCGCAGGGTCCGCGTGTCGGCGTCGTACAGGCCGCGCAACCCGCTCCGGCGTTTCGGCCACGGGTGGTCCCGCGCTCCGCCGGGCAGGGGCGATACGTAGCCGACCCCCGCCGTGAGGAGTTCGTGCCCCGGCCAGGCCTGCCGCCGCGCGGTCTCGGAGTCGGCGGCCAGATCGTGGAACTGCACCAGCGTGATGTCCCCACGGGTGAGGAGCCGCCACGGGCCGTGCTCCAGCCACCGCCGCGACAGCAGGCGGTCATGGCCCGCTCCCCTGAACGCGCACGCCCATCCGTGGCTGTAGTGGAGATCGGCGAAGCCCCCGTTGCCGGTCCAGTGATGGACGCCTCCGGTGGAGGCGACGGCGAAGGGCAGGTCCTCCAGAACCTCCAGCAGCGACTCGGCGGTCCAGTCGCCGTCGCGGCCCGCCTTCACGATGGCGTTACCGATGTTGAACGCGAAGGGCTCCCCGTCACCGTTCCACCCGACGGCGCTCTCCGCCCCTTTCTCCTGGCGGGCGGCGAAGCGCTCCAACCAGTCCGCACCGGGCACCTCGTCCGCGAAGTCCACGGAGAACTTCGCGTCGGGCGGCCAACCCGGCCCGAACACGCCCACGACGGCCCGTGCCAACGCGGACAGATCCGGCCCGTCGAGCCCCAGCAACAACCTCATGTCCACGCGTCCCACTCCCGCAAGGCTCGATCACTCTTACGGGGCGGACGTTAGGAACCCGCCCTTGCGAGCCACTGGGAGCCGGGTTGGGGCCGACGACGATGGACATCGCGGGGCCGGCGATCGCCGTGATCAGTGCCGTGGCGGGCGAGGTGCGGCGGGCGATCCAGGGTCGGCGTCACCTCCAGCCCGAGGCTCGGCGACTGGACACGGGTGGGGTCGGGACAGGTGACCCCGGCGTCGATTTTGTCGATGGTCACGGTCTTGCGGCGGATCGGCGTTCGTGGCGACTCGCATGAAGATCCGTACTCCGCACAGGCCCTGGTAGAGACACGTGACAGTCAGGCCCCCGCATCTGGATGCGAGGGCCTGCCGTGCTGCGGATCGTTGTAAAACTAGACGGTGTCGTCGGTGCGGACCCAGCGGGTGAACGCCGCCCACTCGGCCGGGGTGAACACCGGCGCCGGACCCGACCGGTCCTTACTGTCGCGGACACCGACCCGGCCGCCGGGCAGCTTCGCGACCTCCACGCACTCGCCGCCGTTGTCACCCGAGAACGGCGACTTCACCCACGTGGCCTCACTCAGTTCCTGATCCACCGGCCCCTCATCTCTGCGATCAGTACACCTAGACGGAACATTCGTCATCGAGGTACCAGCCGTACGGGCTCGGAGCCGCCCCCGCCGCCACGCGCGGAGCGTAGTGGCGGGTGTGCAGTGAGGCCACCAGCTCACCCCGGCTGTGGGTTCCCGTCTTGGCGAAGACCGCCTTCAGATGGTCCTGCACCGTGAACGGCGAAATGCCGAGCACGGCGGCCATCTGGCGGGTGCTGCGCCCCTGCGCGGCCAGCGCCGTCACCTCACGCTCGCGCGAGGTGAGGTCGTAGGCCCTGGCGATGATCTGACCGAGCACGGCGGGACGGGCGCCCTCGATGATGAGGGCCACCCGGTCCGCCGAACCCTCGATCGGCGAGCCGTGCAGCATCACCCACCCTCCGCCCCGGGCCGGCAGGGCGGCAGTGGCCGGGCCGTTCCCGGCCTGGGCGGCGGCCACGACGGACCTGACCGCACTCGGTATGCGGCCCCGATCGTCGATGGCCTCCAGCCACGTGCGCGCCTGGGTACTGAGCGTCTCGACCTCGCCACCGGAGCGTACGAGCAACATCCCCGGAGGATCTTCGATGCCCTCGGCGACGTCCAGGGCGGCACGGAGCAGGGTCAGCCGGAACAGGTCCGCGATGGGGGAGACCGCCCCGGTCAACGCCGCGAGTTCGGCCGCCCCGAACGGCGGCGACGGCGTGCACCGGTAGAGCGTCAGCGACCCCCAGCAGCCGTTGCGGGACCGCAACATCACGCGGGCCTCGTCGCAAATCCCGAGCTCACGCAGCAGCGGTTCATATCGCGCCGCTTCGGAGATCCGGCCGCCGGTGGCCTGGTGCAACCCCGCGACGGGCACGGCGGCGTTGGCCAGCCGGGTGTAGCCGTTGAGGTCGGCGTCGCGGAACTCAAGATCGAAGATGATGCGCTCGCGGTCCGCGCCGCCTTCGTGCCCGATCCCGGTGACGAAGCAGCTCGTCCACAACAGGGTGGCCGGGTCGACCGTGGAGATCGCCGCGATGTCGTACCCGATGACCCGGCGCAACAGCCGGTCGAGTTCCGTGCGCACCTCGGTGAGGTCACCACCCCGCACCGCGATCCGGCGCAGCCCTTCGTGCAAGTCCATGTTCGAAGGATCGCCCGTACGTGGCCTCCTCACCACCCCCATGTTTATGGGATACCGCTCCCCGGCGGCCCCTTACTAGCTTTTTCAGCATTCGACCTGAAGGAGCCGAACATGGAACGGGACGACCTGTTCACCCACATTCACAAGGCACTGCGCCGGGGCCTGTTCGAGGTCACGATGCTGGCGGGCGCCACCGACTGGGCCGATGACGACGACATCGAACAGTTGGCGGCGCGCTGGCAGCCCCTGCTGGCGCTGCTGCGTTCGCACACCGAACACGAGGACCGGCACATCCTGCGCGTCCTGGACCCGTACGAGCACCAGACCACCGACGCGATCGCCGAGCAGCACACGGACCTGGAGGAGCTGGAGCAGCACCTGGCCGAGAGCTTCGACGCGCTCGTCGTCAAGCCCGATCCGGTGGCCGGCCTCGCCTTCTACCGCGACCTGGCCAGATTCACCGCGGCCTACCTCCCGCACCTGCAGGAGGAGGAGACCGTGGTGATGCCACGCATCTGGGCCCGCTGCACCGACGAGGAGATCGCGGCGGCACGGGCGGCGTTCATGGCCGAGACGACGCCGGAGATCCAGACGATCAGCCTGGAACTGATGTTGCCGTCCCTCGACCGACCGACCCGAACCGGGCTCGTCCGGCGGATGGCCGCCACGGCTCCGCCGGAGGTGGTGAAGGGCGTGCTCGCGATCGGCGACCGCGTGCTCGGCGCCGCCGACTCGGCCGCGCTCCACGCCCTCGTCTCCACGGCCCCGGCGAGCGGTGATCTCCATGCGTGACCGCTTATTCCGCAGCACCGCGGCGGCCCTGGCCATGGCCACCGACGCCGTGCCGGCGCTGCCCGCCTCAACCGTGGCGGCCGACCCACCGCGTTCGTACCCCCAACCTAGGTTGTCCCCGAGAGGTCGTTTCCCGGCCGGGGGGATGGCGGACCGGCCGGGCGTCGCGTACTCCGCCGCGAGACCCTGGCGGCACACGGGGTCAGGCCGCCCGCACATAGCAATCCCGGTGAGCGGGGATGCTGCGCCCGTCGGGCAGAAGCTCGCCGGTGTCGTCGAACAGCACCACGCCGTTGCAGAGCAGCCCCCATCCCTGTTCCGGATGAAACGCCACCAGGCGGGCCGCGTCGTGATCAGGGGCGTTCGCGGGCGGGCACGGAGGCTTGTGCTGACACATGACCGTTACCTCGATCCTTGACGATCGCAGGAG